>JAAYBQ010000154.1 GCA_012730035.1 Spirochaetota bacterium | reverse complement strand
GGATATTACAGTTACAGCGGGCGCATACTGCTCTGCCATAATCGAAAAAGAGAAGGCGCTTTACAGCATCATATACAGCGCGGGCTGCGGAATAAAGTTTTAAAGGTATCAATCCTGAACTGCCTGCATTGATACCTGATGATTTTCATGAAGATAAAATACTTGCGCACATAACTATATCTCCCTGATGTCACTGCCCGAAGGGCTCTGAAAGAGCCTTAGGCCGAAGACAGGCAGAACCGCGATCAGGTGTTCCACTATCTCTGCGAGTTCACGCTCGAACTGTACCACATCAACAATTGTGGTGAATGCGTAAAGCTGGACAGGTACACCCTGCGCAGTGGGTTCAAGCAGTTTTGCCATAAGTGTCCTTTCGCTGTTTATTCCCGGGTGCCCTGCCATATAGAGTTCAACGTATTTTCTGAATATACCTATGTTGGTAATCCCGCTGGAGTTTATGCGTTCAATAATGCCGGACTGTGCTGATTTCTGCAGAGCTTTAAGTTCACCTGTTTTTTTCAGAACTGCAAGAGAGGCAATCCCTTTTACGGTCTTTGCGTCGGGAAGATTAATACTGTTCATATCGATATAAATTACGCGCTTTATCCTTCGGCCGCCCGACTCTTTCACACCATGCCAGTTCTTGAATGTCTCAGATATCAGTGAATATGCCGGAACCATGCTTATGGTATTGTCCCAGTTCTTCACCTTTACCGTGCTCAGAGAAATTTCGGTCACCTCTCCGTTTACTCCGTACTTTTCCATTTCAATTGAATCACCTATAACCACAAGGTTGTTGGCATTGATCTGAATACTGGCAATAAGCCCCAGAATCCAGTCCCTGAACATGAGAACGACCAGGGCGGTCATTGCGCCTAGGCCGCTGAGCATACCCCATGGCGACATATTGAATAAAGTTGCAGTAATTACAATAATAGCCGCGATGCCGGTGAATATTTTAATAAGCTGAAGATAGCCCTTGATGGGATTCTTTCTGGCTATTTTAAATTCACCGTAGTAGTCATCAAGGGCATCAAGAAAGCCGTTCAGTGTGTGGATTCCAAGCGCTATAAGTATGCAGAAGAGCAGCCTGTTGAATATTGTGAAGAAACGGCCGGTATCTGCAAAGATAAATTCAGAGATTATATAAAGTATAATAAACGGGAGCATCCTGGCAAAACGGCCCATGACATTCTTTTTTACAATAGACCTGTTGAAATGAATAATGTCATCCTCGGCAGTCTTTCTGATTATCCTGTTGAGTATACTGCCTGCAAGCCTGCCTGTTATATAACTTATAACAATAGCAACAACAAGCCGCAGGGAAATATCTGCCGCAACGAGCATCTTTGTGTGCCAGTCAATCCCGGCTGTCCATTTAGTTAATATTTCATTTATCATAATACCGCTTTCATAAATTTTATCAACAGGCAATTTACTGCAAAAAACATGGTGCAGCCTGCTATGCAGGAAGCTGACATTGAGCCTGTAAACTTTTTTTATTTCAAGTACAATTCCTTATAAAAGAAACTTTCAGGGTGGTTACCCTGCAAATAAATGCACACTTTTAGCGCATTTGCACTTGACATAAAAAATAATGATGCTGAATATTAAATGCCGTGTTTGGAACATTATATCAGTCAATATCAGGGGGCCTGGCATGAAAAAATCCTCAAAAAGGATTATTTCCGCAGTAATAATATTTGTTATTCTCATAGCGGGCGGATTTATACTGAACAGGTGTAATGAAAAGAGAGCATCGGTTAATGGCAGCCCCTCTGCAGACATACGGGACAGAGAGGAGAAACTCCAATTGACCCCGATCATTGAAAAAAACAGTACCCCGATTAAATCAACCACTGCAAAGTTCAAAACCAGCGAGGATATAAAGTTAAAGTACGGCAAACTTGAAGAAGTATTTCTTTACAATGGTAAAAGATACGAAGGGGCTGTTATTTCAATCAACGAGTTTTATACCATAGTTACAGTTGACGGCACATTTAAGATCCCCATGCAGCAGGTCAAGCTGAGGAATATAATACGATGATGAACGCTTCAGGAGAAGCGTTAAATTGATTCATTCATATTATCCGATAATAACTCAATTTCATCATTCACATTTTTTATAGTATTGGCAAGGGTCTGAGTTCTTTCAGATATCTTCTTTACCTCATCAGCCGGTACCGCAAAACCGCGCCCGTGCTGCCCTGCCCTTACAGCCTCTACAGAAGCATTAAAAGCCATAATCTTCATACTGCGGAAAATATCAGAAATAACCGCAAGGGTCTCCCCTGAATAATATTGTAACGGGAACGCTGAATTTTAATGCTATACAATTATAATGAATGCATTAGTTCAACAACCAGGTAATACATTACAATCAGAAACGGGGGATTACCCGGTTTTTGGGGTGAATTAATATTGACAAAATGAACATTAGTTCCAATATACCTTAATAGTAAGGTATATTGGAACTATGTCAACAAAACACATAATACTCGGGGCACTGATGAACGGTCCTGCCCACGGATACAGCCTCAAATCAGGGAGCGCTATCAAGGTGCTCGAAGAGTTCGGGATTAACGACGGCCAGTTATATCCGTTGCTGAAAAAAATGACCCGGGACGGGCTAATCGTAAGGGAGATCGAATACAGGGAATCAGGCCCGAACAGGCATAATTACCATATTACAGAAGCAGGCAGGAATGAGTTCATCTCATGGCTCACAGGCGCAGAGGGCGAAGAAAGAATGTTCAGGTATGAGATGATCAGGAAGGATGAATTCCTGAACAAGTGCATGTATTTCAGGTTTCTTGATGGTGGCGAATCAGACAAAAAGATCAGCGTCCATGTCAGTGAAACTGAGGCTGTAATTGCGGATTTCACAAGGGCTTACGAGGACATGAAAAAAAAGGGCTTTGATCACCTGCACCTGATGATCATACGGTACTGCATAATGAACCAGGAGACACGGCTTGCGTGGCTGAAGGAGATGAAAAAAGAATTTTCTAAAAATAAAAAATCGAAAAAAGTTTAGTCCGGGAGGATAATATGGGTGAATGGAAAAAAACAGGATGCGTTCTCTGCGCACAGAACTGCGGAATTGAAGTTGAGGTTGAAAATAACCGTATTGTAAAAGTCCGCGGCGACAAGGACAATCCCCGTAGTAAAGGGTATGTATGCCGCAAGGGAATGAAGATCATGTACCACCAGCATCATGAAGACAGGCTCCAGTATCCACTTAAGCGGACAGAAAAAGGATTCGAGCGAATTTCATGGGAGCAGGCAACCGAAGAGATAGCCGCGAAACTGAAAGATATAATTGCTAAGAACGGTCCAAGGTCGTACGCGTACATGGGCGGCGGCGGACAGGGGTGCCACTTCGATGCAGCGTCAGGCATGACGCTGCTGAAGGCCATCGGCTCAAGGTATTACTACAACGCCCTGGGTCAGGAGTTGACAGGGCTCTTCTGGGCATACGGCAGAGGCACGGGCAAACAATACAAGTTCGCTATTCCCGACGAGCACAACTGCGACATGTTTGTGGGTATCGGATGGAACGGGATGGTCAGCCACCAAATTCCGCGCGCGCCCCTGTTTCTGCGCGAATTCGCCAAAAATCCAGACAAGCTCCTTGTGATTATTGACCCGCGTAAAACCGAGACAGCGGAGATAGCCGACATACACCTGGCAATTAAACCGGGAACAGACGCGCTGCTTACCAAAGCGATGATCTCGATCGTAATCAATGAGGGCTGGTCTGATGATGAGTACATTAAAAATCATATAAACGGGTATGAAGAGATCAAAAGCTGGTTCGCAGGTTTTGACTCGAAGGCAGCGGTTGAATTCTGCGGCCTGGACTACGAACAGGTAAAGGAGGTCTGCCACCAGCTCAGGGTAAGGAAAGCCTGCTGTCACCCGGACCTTGGCGTTTACATGAACAGGCACAGCACACTGACCACATACCTCGAAATAATACTTTTCGCAATCACAGGTAATATCTGCGTACCCGGAGGAAATGTAATTCCAGGAATGCTCATGCCAATTGTAGGCCACTCCGATGAGCGTGATGAAAAAACCTGGCGCACGCAGTCTACCGGTTTCCCTGCTCTCTGCGGCATATTCCCCCCCAATGTCATGCCCGAAGAGATAACAAGCGGAAGGCCAGACAGGCTTCGCGCAGTAATCTGCACACAGTCAAACCCGCTTCGTTCATTCGCCGACACTACCGCGTATGAACAGGCATTCAAAGAACTTGAACTCCTGGTGGTGTGCGAACTTGCCATGACCGAAACCGCAAAACTGGCACACTATGTGCTGCCGGCAAAATCCGGGTATGAATCATGGGATGCAACGTTCTTTGCGTGGACCTGGCCAGAAATATACTTCCAGATGAGACGCCCGGTAGTCGAGCCTGAAGGCGAACAGATTGAACTTGGCGAAATACACCTGCGCATTGCGGATAAGATGGGATTTATTCCTGAAATTCCTGAATCGCTCTACGCGGCAGCAAGGGAGAACAGGATAAAGTTCGGGATGGAACTTATTAATTTCGGCAAGGCTAATCCTGCTGTCCTTAAAACAGCGCCGTTTGTCGTGGCAAAGACCCTGGGCAAAGAGATGGGTTCGGGCAACCTTGCCAACCTCT
>JAAYBQ010000153.1 GCA_012730035.1 Spirochaetota bacterium | reverse complement strand
TTTATTCCCCTTGAAAGCCTCGTTGTATTTGTTACAAAAAGGTCATCGCCGACTATCTGTATTTTTGATCCCATTTTTTCTGTCATCAGCCTGAAGCTCTCCCAGTCATCTTCGGCCAGACCGTCTTCAATTGATATTATGGGGTATGCCGCGGAAAGTTTTTCATACAGGGATACCATCTGCTCGCCCGAAAGCTCTCGTTTGTCACTTTTTGAAAAGATGTACTTCTTCTTTTTGGCATCGTAAAATTCACTTGCAGCGGGATCAAGGGCGATCATAAGGTCCTTACCAGGCTTGAACCCGGCCTTTTCCATTGCTACAACAATCAGTTCAAGGGGCTCTTCGTTTGATTTCAGGCTTGGAGCGAATCCGCCCTCGTCACCAACGCTTGTAGCATAACCCTTATCCTTCAGAACGCTCTTGAGCGAATGAAATGTTTCGACCCCCATGCGCAGACCTTCTTTAAATGACGCAGCGCCCACGGGCATTACCATGAACTCCTGGAAATCAACATTTGAATCTGCGTGCGACCCGCCGTTAAGTATGTTCATCATTGGTACCGGCAGTTCACATGCATTAACACCGCCTATGTATCTGTAAAGTGGCATATCGAAGGTTAAAGCCACAGCCTTCGCGCATGCCATGGAAACACCAAGTATGGCATTGGCTCCCAGGTTGCCTTTGTTCTCAGTACCGTCAAGTTTGATCAGCGCATTGTCAATTTCCACCTGGCTCATTGCATCCATGTCGATAAGAGCGTCGCATATTATTTCGTTTACATTGGATACTGCCTTTGATACACCCTTGCCCAGGTATCTCTTTTTATCGCCGTCCCTCAGCTCAACAGCCTCATGCTCACCGGTTGATGCGCCCGATGGTACCGCAGCTCTTCCCGTGGCCCCGGACTCGAGTTCAACCTCTACCTCTACAGTGGGATTGCCCCGCGAATCGAGAATCTCTCTTGCCCGTATGTCAATAATGTATGTCATTTGTATCTCCTTGTAATAGTTTTATCATAATGTGGTTCAGACTACATAATTCAACGGCCTATTAACAGTTTGCCGGAAAATCGGAAAACTATTTATGACAAAATATAAATTCTTTTTACCGGAATCAATAATTTTACTATGCCGAGCAGAGATTCTTATACCTCTCTTTCGCTATGTTGTAAATATCCCTTACAAGCAGCTGGGGCTCGTTTATGTACCCCTTGAGGCGGTTAAAAATCATGTTCCGCACAGCCGCGATGTTAACAGCCGAGGCCCCGAGCATTACATTAATTTCCCTTTCGAGTGTGCCGTATGAGTCTTCTGAATGTTCCATCTTCAGGCCTATTATATTCTCCTGAAGCTGCCTGTGTTCAAGTTCTATTTCGACAAGATCATCACGCTTCTCTTTCACAGATGAAAGCACAACCAGTGAAGGCATGCTCTCTTCAAAGCGTTCTGACATCAGTAGAGGATAGAGTTCGTTATCAAAATTGAACAGCGCAAGGAGCGATTCAAGTGAGGAACCATAGATGGTTGTATTTGCACGTCCCATGATCCATTTAGTTGGATTGAAGGAAATCGAATTATAGGTTGAAAATGTTGTTGATCCTGCCTCACCCCTGCCGACATACACAATCTCGTCATCACGTATATCCTGCTCTGCCATATATTTTTCGATAGCTATGGCGCGTCTGTTCCCCGAAACAAAGCGCACTATGTCGCCGCTGTAAATCTCCCTGCTGTTTACCACGGACTTTTTATATTCGGTTGCAAGAATATTGGAACTTTCCAGTCCCAGCCTTTTAACATACTCGATTGATATATCATAGGGAATCGCCGTAAATATAAGTGGCGAAAGATACTTAATATTCCTTATAAAATATTCAGCCCCGGGGAAGAGCCTAGCCTTTTTACCTATGGTTGAAATAATCTCTACCGGCACATCCTTTAAAAGAAAATCCGGATAATAGACTGCCAGTTTAAAAAAAGAAACAGGTATATCGCTCTCTTCAGAAATTTTCCGGTTATTCTTGTCAAGTATGCCCTCGAGCTTTGCTATCTCCTGGTCAAGGAGCAGCGCATCTATCAGGTTGTTGTAATCACCAACTTCGAGGAAATCGCCCATACCCAGAAAAATTTTTCTGGGGCGTTTTACACGGCGTGAAAGTTCGTTTATAAAATCTGATCTGTTAAATTCAAACCTTTCGAAACCGTCGGCGATACCGTGATTGATTATAAGTTCATATTTCTTTTCGTTATCTGCCATAACCTGTCTGTTTAAAATAATAAATTATTGACACCATGCAGCACAAACCTCTTATATAACACAAGACCCTGCACAACTTTAAAATAACATTAAAAAAGAATGAAAATAAAAAAAACAACGGCCATTATCGCTCTTTTCCCGCTGCTTATACTATCATGCAGCAGGGAACAGGTTAAGCCCCTAAATGTAAAGAGAAATTTTTCCGGTTCACTATGGATTGTCAGGAATTCCATCGCAACTCCTGACCGCATAGATGATCTTCTTGATATGATTGAAGATTCTGATATAAAAAATCTTTTTGTCCAGGTGCGCGGGCGTGGAGACGCATACTACAATTCAGCACTGGAACCTGCCGGGTTTGACGTTAAAAAAGGATTTGATCCGCTCAAATACCTTATAAGCAGAACAAGAAAAACCGACATACGCATTCATGCATGGGTCAACGTTGCGTTCGTAATGAATGCCGGTGATTACCCCGGAGACCCTGAACATATACTTACCAGACACCCCGAATGGATTACATGCGACTACCGTGGCCGCCCGATGACGGATTACAGCGAAAAGGAACTGGCTGAAAACCTTGTCGAGGGATACTTTGTAGACCCGGCACTGCCCGAAGTAAAGCAGCATATTTACAGCGTAATTAAAGATATACTGCAGGCTTATGACATTGATGGTATTCACCTGGATTATGTGCGCTATCCCTATTCCGGTTATAACAGCTATTATAAAAGGTACCTTAGTGATTTCGGGTACAGTCCCGGCGCAAGAAAAATTTTCAGAAAAAAATACGGCATCGATCCGGTCAGGATAAACAGAAAAAAAGAATCAAAGGCGCGGGCGGCATTTGACAGGTTCAGGAGAGAACAGATTACCGAAATTGTCAGACACATTAACGCAATCGTTAAACAGAAGGATAAATCACTCATAATGTCAGCTGCCTCTATGCCGAGGCATGACTACGGTAAAAAGGTATATTTCCAGGACTGGCCGATGTGGTTAAGCCAGGGATACATTGATCTTGCATGCGTCATGAGCTATACAGACAACATGGATACATATAACAGCTATCTGGAGTATGCAAACATAACCGGACAGATGGAAAAAATTTTTATGGGAGTTATGGTTAAAGAGAATACGGGTTTAAAGACTGTTATGGCTGAAATTTCAGCCGCTTACGATTACGGCGCGCGGGGCTACGTATTATTCAGCTTTGAACATGATGATAAATACATTAATGGCGTAAGCAGGGTTATCGACTACAGCAGGTACGTCTTTAAACTTCCCTGAATCAGGAGTACATTTTCTCGATCTCCCGGCTGAAACGCTCCAGAACAGCCCTCTTCTTTATTTTATGCGACGGTGTAATAAGCCCGTTCTCTTCGGTGAACCTTTCGGTGACAATTGTGTACTGCCTTATCTTTTCGAAACTTTCAAGCTCCCTGTTGACCCTGTACACCTCGTCTTCTATTATCTGCCTTAACCTTGAGTTGCCGGTAAAATCCTCACCGACCTGTACGCAGACCGATTCACCCGATGAATCGTCAAAACGCAGACTGCTCCTGTTAAACTTTACCCCCTCCTTGTCATAGAGGTCGATAAAATAGTTATAATAGGGGACTATGAGCGCTGAAATAAAATTCCTCTCATCCCCGATAAAGAATACCTGGTCAATATAGCTGCTGCCGGAAAAAAAGTTTTCCAGTTTTGCCGGCGATATATTTTTACCGATGTTTGTACAGATTATCGCCTTTTTTCTTTCAACAAGCCGGTAATAGCCATTTTTATCCTGTACTACAAAGTCGCCGGTTTTGTACCAGCCGTCGGGGGTAAATGCCTCCTCTGTAAGTTCAGGTTTGTTCAGGTATTCACTGAATACTCCCGCTTCAGAAATTTCAAGTTCACCATCGTCAGCGATCCTGGACTGTCCTCCGTTGGCATTGATCCCGATAAATCCGGGTCTGCACGCAGTAAGGGGATTGACAATGCACGCGTTAAAACTCTCGGTTGATCCGTAACCCTCGACAACTGCAATGCCAAGCGCATAAAAAAACTTAAGAAGATCGGGGGATATACCCGCACTGGCCGTGTATGAATACCTGAACCTGTTGCCGAACAGCAGTTTTATTTTACGGAAAACTTTTTCAGCGAACCTGTACCTGATTCGAAGACTTAACGGAAGCCTTGAGGCCAGGTTGTATTCAGGGTGCATGTTGTAGCAGCCGTCACTGTCCATTCTATATGAAAGAGCCTTGTACCCAATGGCCAGGGCGCGCTGAAATATCCTGCGCTTTAACGGGTGATGCTCCATAACATGACGCAGCTGAATGTATATCTTCTCGTAGAATCTCGGTACGCAGTTTATCCATGTAGGATTGTACTTCTGCATGTCCTCAAGAAGAGTTCCGGGTTTGTCGGCATACGCGATTGCTGCGCCCGTATATATGGCAACAAGCTGGCATGATCCCCTGTCAAATACATGTGAAAGAGGCAGAAAACAGAGTGTTCTGTCCTGCTCCGAAAGAGTCATCCCGTATCTTTCCCAGAACTCAACGGCACCGGCAATTCTTGATGAAATATTAAAATGAGTAAGGACTACGCCCTTGCCCAAACCAGTAGTGCCCGATGTGTAGATAACCGTGTACCAGTCTTCAGGTTTTATACTCTCTTTAAGCTCAACGTAGCGGAAATAATTCTCCCTGCGCCACTCCGCTCCATCCTCGAGCATTTGCCTTAAGCCTGTAACGTGCCTGCGCTCTTCATTGTATGACATATCAAGAATAAAAATCCGTTCAAGCTTGTGCAGTTCGGGATAGTTTTCAATAACTTTGCCTGCCAGCCTTAAATCACCGGCAAAAAGAAAACGCGATTCAGAATCCTGCAATATATAACAGGTCTCTTTCTGCGATAGAGTCGGGAAAACAGTAACGCTCACACCCTTTACACAGCAGATTGCCATATCACTCTGAGTCCAGTAAGGGCTGTTTTCAGACATTATTGCCATCCTGTCGCCCGGTTTACACCCATAACTCAGCAGCGCACATGAAATGAGTTCAGCCCGTTCATGCACCTCGGACCATGAAAATCTGCCCTTATTGTCATTGTTAAAAATCGCAGGATTAAAAAGCTGGGCATCCCTTTCGGGGAACCTGAGGCATGTATTGTCAAAATGCCATGAAACAGGTTTAAGAGCCTCATCTTTCCAGCGCCATTTTTCAGGCTCGGACATGCATTCCTCCGGTATTATCTTTAAAAACGATTATTTATTATCTGCCGCTTTTAATACAATGATAATTTATAATAATACCGATTAACCACATATTATTTTTATGCATGACGCAGTGATAATAATAGTAAAAATTGACTCATCCACGGATTATTATAAAAAAATCAGGCAACTGATAATACCATCTTCAAAAAAAATTTTCATGTCATGACATACCATTATACAATTGGAAACGACAAACAGCCGGTATCGGGACTTTTAATTTTTTTGCGGAAAAAATCGATTTCATTTTAAAATTTAAGCTTATTAGATTATATTTGTAATCAGGCCGGGGGTTACAATGAAAACAATCGACGTTAAAGAAAAAAAACTCTCGTTAACAAACGACGGAAATCTTGAACTTTTCTTTCTTGGAACCGGTAGCGCTTTCACCAAAAGGCAGTACCAGACAAACCTTCTTGTTGTAAAGGGCAACGATCACCTGCTTATTGACTGCGGAACAAAATGCCCACAGGCGATGTCTGAACTTGGCGTGCCAATAACCGGGGTTAAGAACTTTCTTATTACCCATTCACATGCTGATCATATAGGTGGACTTGAAGAGGTTTCGCTTCTTGGACGGTACTTTACAAAACGCAAACCTGTTATGGTAATTAACGAAACATACCAGCATATTCTCTGGGACATGTCTCTGCGTGGCGGATGCGAATATAATGAAGAAGAAGCCGGCGACATGCTCACCTTCAAAGACTTCTGGGAAGTCATACGGCCACAGTGGCTTCCTGATTATAACCGCGAAACATTCGGTGCCAGGGTCGGGCAGATCGATATTAAAATAATGCGGACAAAGCATATACCCGATTCATCATCTGACTGGCAGAGTTCATTCTGGAGCTGCGGGGTAATAATAGACGACCGTGTCTTTTTTACCAGTGATACAAGGTATGACAGGGACCTTGTTGATTCTTACGAATCGAAGTTCAATTTTGAAACAATTTTCCATGACTGCCAGTTCTTTACTGGTGGTGTGCATGCGTCACTTGAAGAACTTAAGAACCTGCCCTCTGAAACACGAAAAAAAATGCTGCTGACTCACTATGGAGACAACTGGGATGAGTTTGAAGATAAAATAAATGAATATGGTTTCGCAGGCAGAGCTATGCCCCACGTTCATTATACGTTTGAGCCATAGTATACAAAAAGGGCTGCCTTTAATGGCAGCCCCGGACAAGGTTTAAATAAATTATATTACTTTAACACCAATGGCGCGCTGGCCTTTGTCGGAATCTTCAATCTGGAAATTTACTTTATCACCTTCGCGAAGACTTTTAAAACCTTCTCCCGCAACACCAGTATAATGGACGAAGATATCCCCTCCATCATCCTTGGAAATGAAACCGAACCCTTTTTTTTCATTGAACCATTTGACTACACCAGTTGGCATAAAAAAACTCCTTAAAAAAAATTTCAGTAATGTGACCGCTTATGAATCCCGCTTCAGTTAATACCTGACGAGGTTTACAACAAACGACCTGTACTGACTATTATTATATACAGCTATTTTTTTTGTCAAAGTAAATTTTATTAAACTTTTAACAGTTTCCTGAAAAAGTCCATACTGTACCCGCAGCAACAGGTTTCATAAAATAACAATATGTATTAATATTATGTCTTTTAAACTGCATGTTTTGTCATTGTTTGATTGACAGCACGCCCGGCCGGGTGGTTACTACCACTGTAATTAAACGATTCAAATTCCGGTGACAGGCTATAAGATGTTTGCACAAAAAAGAATCAATCCTTGCAGGCCCGGTTACGGCGCTTCCTGCTCATTCTGCTGCGGAAGCCATAATTACATTTTAAGCCCGGAACAGATTGAAGAAATCTTTGAAAACAGGTATCCCGCGGGCTCACTAAAACTAATGGCGATGCACCCTGAAGAATCAACTGATCAAAAGCTTGTCAGGGAGGGGATGCAATGCCCTCACGTTGGAATATCCCCTTCTGAACCGGGGATTGTCTGCTGCCTGTCATACATGAACGAAGACAAACCCCCTGCGTTTAAATCATTCTTCAACGGAACGTGTAAAAACTTCTACTGTACAGCCTGGAACGAACTTTCCGAAAGACAGATACTTTTTGCCGCAGAGCTGATGGGTGACTGGTATTACTACAGCCTTCTTATAAACTGCATAGACGTTCTGGCTGAACTCTGCTCAGATTATGAAAAACCACGGGATATACCCACGGATATTCTTAAAGAGCTGAAAGTGGAACTGGTAAAAAAACTTAACGAGGATGACCTTATATGATATCGTTCTTGACAACGGGAGATAATCCCCTACTCCACATGCCATGAGTACAATCGCTGCTGCCATATT
>JAAYBQ010000152.1 GCA_012730035.1 Spirochaetota bacterium | reverse complement strand
TTATTACACTAATGAATATTTTAAGGAGTAATTACTGAAAAATATTTAACTCTTTTTTATCATTCAAAAATAAAAACCCCGCGTTTTCCGATAATTGTATTGACAGATTATTGTTTGATATTATTTTATTATATATATCTAATTTTTTGATAAGGAGATCACAATGGCAGGTTATGGACTTGACGATCTGAGAACAGTAGCTCCTCACGAGGAACCGGTACTTAAAAAAGTTATAGCTGAAGCATGGATTACCATGAAAAGGGTAAACTGGGACGATACAAAATTCTGTACAATCAATCCCACTGCAGTCTTAACATTCTCACAGGCTAAAAGCTTCCAGGCTTTCTGGCAGAATGAAGGCTGGGGAGTAACAATTAAAAGAGAACACAGGAATTATTATTTCGATATTTACAGACCTGATGCAGCCTGATACTGCTGATAACCCGCAGCCGCACCTGCAGGTTGCGGGTTATTTACATCCTTAAACTCTATCCCGCCAGCCGGATCTGCATAAACATGGATAAAATACGACAAACCATAACTTCTGTCCTTGACGGTCAGACTGTTTCCAATGAACTTCTTGCGCAGATCCCCGATCTTGATTCAGAAAAAGTCATGGATAGAATTCTTGATATACTCAAAGAGATCTATAATAGCAAAATGCCCTTTAACAGATATCTTGGAATCAATGTGAGTGACCTGACCCTTGAGAGGGCAATTATAAGCATAAGTACCCGCGAGGAGCTGCAGGGAAATTACATGCAGAAGATACTTCACGGGGGAGTGATCTCGTCTGTTATTGACCTTTCGGGCGGAATAATAGCCCAGGCACACGCGATGCGGCAGATGAAAGGTGTTCCGGTTGGTGAAATGATAATGCGTTTCGCAAAAATGAGCACGCTTAATATCCGCGTCGACTACCTCAGGCCGGGCGCGGGCAAAGACTTCAGGTGCGTATCAAAGGTGATCCGCGCCGGGAACAAGGTCGCGGTCGCACAGATGGAACTTTTCAGTGAAAAGGATGAACTGATTTCCATGGGCACGGGATCGTACCTTATTGGTTAATATTATTTGATACGGAATCATATTCCTGCGGCGTTTTCATTCCCTGGCGAAACGACGGCCAAGGTCATCTGCAAGTTTTTTTAACCCTTCGCTGTTAATCCTTAAATTATCTATGCTGCCCGCGATGCCCTGGATGGCATCGGTGGTATCGGCAATGGTACTGACGATATTGTCTACAGCCTTTTCCTGCTCCATCATAGCTGTGGAAATCTGGTCGGTCTTGTTCTTAACGGTACGGGTCTTGCTGTTCATGTCCTCGTTCATTAACTTCTGGTCGTGGATGGCGTGTAACACGTCCACCGCCTTCCCCTGAATACCGTTAATATCCGAGACAAGAGAATGCACAAATGTAATTATCTCTGAAATAGCCCTGTTCCCTGCTTCAACGTCGGACTTGTTCTTTTCAATAAGCTTTGATATCTGGTTGGCCTCCCTTGATGAGTTTTCGGCAAGCTTGCCGATCTCTGAGGCGACAACTGCAAACCCCTTACCGTGTTCACCCGCGCGAGCAGCTTCAATTGCGGCGTTAAGTGAAAGAAGGTTGACCTTGTCGAAAATGTCGGTCATAATATTCACGACGCTGAGTATCTCGTTCGAGTTTGATGATATCATGGTGTTTATCTGGTCAAGCCTTCCTGTGGACTTTTCACCCTCTGTTGCCTTCTGCATCAGGGCAAGGAATGTATTCGATATCTCCCTGCCGTTTACCTCCAGGTTTTCAATAAGCGATGAAAGCTTTTCAAGAGTTTCTACAAGGTTATGTATTGCGTCCCCCTGTTCACGCGACGAGTAGCTTACATTGACAGTTCCTGCGGAAATCTCCTCCATTGCTGCCGAAAGCTCCTCCACGGCAGCTGCCTGGGATTGAGCGTTATCGGAAATTGTACCGATCTCTGCCGAGGTATCTATTATTGACTTGCCAAGCAGTTCCGATGTTGACTGGATAGTCTCCATCATATTACGTATATCCTGATACTGCTCAAGGTTTTTCTTTGACTGGTTATTGGCTTTCTCTATGGCTTTAAGCAGAAATCGCGACAATGCCAGGCATATTAGAAATACGGTTATAAGTGTAATAGATCCATCGATTGCAGCCATCCTGCCGGCGTCCAGTGCCGGGCCCTGCACTGTCTTTGACACGACCATAACGAAGTAGTAAATGTGTGTGGTAACAATTGCCGCCAGTATGGGGATGGATATGTACGCCCTGCAGAACAGCGTTGCAAAGACTACAGTCTGGTAAAAAAAAAAGTCCAATGGTAACTGTTGCAAGATGCGGAGGCCTTGATGTGAATGCGAATATTTCAATAAGCAGGCTTGCAACCGCAATAAGATTTGCGGACCATAAGACCCGTCCCTTTACAACAAGCGTTATTGCCATGATGAGTATCAGAATTAACGTTGATGCAGGTTTATACGCGGTAAGAAAAACCTCCCTGGAGGTAGATAATGAAACCCCGAGCAGCAGCACCATAATAAGTGCAAGTGCACTGGAAAGTGAAGCGATAAACTGCGCTTTTTTATAAAGGACGAAATCAGTATCTTCGTTGTATTTTTTAAGAAAAATATTATTAAACCATGCTACCGGACTTACCATTTTTGCCTCTCAATTTCATAAACTATATTATATATTTTTTCCAGTAATAATTCTTAAAGATACTTTTTGTTTCAGCGTAATATGGTAATTTAATTTCTCCCCCCTACTCATGCTGCGGTACAAATATTTCCTTTTACTCCGCAAAATTTTTTAAGGAATTTACAGCGGAGTATTTTATCAATGGTAAAACATTGTCATATTTACTAAAAAAGGAGTTTGAATGTAAACTGTAATTTTTATGAAACGCCACTGGAGGTATTTAATATATCAAATCTGGACAATTTAGAGCATCCAGGCTTCTACAGTTCATTATTTAAGTAGAAAAAAGACGCCGCAAGACCGCCTTTATCTGCAATGTTAAACGGGTACTGTGAATATTTTTATACACCAGGCTGCTTATGGTTAAACACGTAAAATCTTATACTGCGCGGGAAATTAACGCAAAGTTATTATACTAAAAAATATTTCAGGAATTATTACAGAAAAAATTTTTACTTTTTGCCGGTATGAATCGTATTAATACATGTTAATACGCAAGGAGGAGACCATGGCAAAGGTGACGTTAGACCCCATGTTTCAGAAATTAAGCGGCCACCTGGGCAATATTGTCCATTACAACAGGTTCGGCAGGCAATATTGCCGCATTCATGTAATACCCGCAAATCCCCGCACAGAAAGCCAGCAGGCTCTCCGCGCGACCTTTGCCGATGCTGTACGTTCATGGCAGAATTTAAGTCACGATGAACAGGCTGCCTTTAACCATAAAGCCCGTTACAAAACCATAACAGGATACAACCTCTACATCTCGCTCTTTATGAAGGCAAACATGCCTGCCGCAGCGGCGACGGAATCTGCCGCTGTGAGTAACAACGTATTCCCGCAGTCAGCAGATGGCAACCCTGAAGCTTTCAGCTCCGTTGCACTACCGTTTATGCGGGCTGACATCCTTTATTCATGCTTAAAAAGGGCTGCTGTTAGCCCTGATGCAGGGTAAATAACAGAATTTTAATCAAACTGCCAATGCAATCCTGCCTTATTCTTCACGGGAATAGATCCCGGCGCCTGAACTGTCTGCAGGCGGTCTGTACTAAACATGCCTCTCGCTGAGGCGCAGAGAGAAGATTGTGTCATACCCGCCCATTCGACTGCGCTTACTTCGGCGGGCTCAGCACAGGCAGGGTAAACTCCTCTCTTCGACGGTTATTCCGGAACCTGCCGCAAGCATTATCACTTTACATGCTTGACTTAAATAACCGGTATTGCTTCAATAAAGTAAATTATTCGGGGAGTAACAATGATTGACCAGATTAGAACATTATCTGACAAATCCCGGTTTGAAGAAATTTTCAGCAGGTTTTTTATAAACAGCAGCCTGATGCTCCGGCTGAAAGAGAGAAGTCTGCCTGCAAAATTTCTGGGTTATACAGATGGACAGGCCGGATTCAGAGTTCCAGACATTAAAAATGTTCCTGATGACTGCATCGTGGAATTTAGAAATGAACAGTATACTATCTATCTAAGTTTAAAATATATTGAAAAACAGGAGAACGATGTTTTTATCTTTCTGCCTTTAAAATTTCAGTTTATGGGCCAGTCCAGACTTGAAGAAAGGATTCCACTGGATGATAATAGCGGAAAGAAAATTGTTTATGTAACCAACATAATTTCAGATTTTATCATACACAATATCCTTATACAGAGGCTACAGGTTGTTGACAAGATCAAAGATGTGATAATGTCAGACATGGAGGGGGCTTTTGAATCGGTAAAAATATATTTAATCAATGAAGGCGCATCAGACGCAAGGATGAAATATTTTTCCAGTGAAAAAGCACCTATATACATTGTTGATGTCACCTCTCCGGTGAAGTCCAAAGACAAAGATATGTTTCAGTATTATATGAAAAATATCTATGCCAGCGACATAAGCCTGAAGCATAAAAATTTTATTTCGGAAATTTCTGTTCCCTTTCTTTATAAAACAAAAATGCCCTACGGGTACATCCAGATTAACGGAACTCTGCCGATGTCTGAAATAAGCTACAATACAATAAAAAAGTATTCTATTCAGATTGATGACATGTTCAAAAAGGCCAACATCTTCTCCATGGGGGATGAAAAATTTATTGTTAATAATTTTTCAAAACAGGGATTCGGCATTGTTTTCAACGAAAAAAAATTTATACGCTACTTCAAGGAGGGAAGTAAAATTTACCTGGACATGAATTTTCCCGATCAGATGAATGCGTCAATTCTTGCGATGGTAAAGCATATAACATACAAAACAAAACATATAGCCATAGGATTTATTATCGATGAGATAGACGCCTTAAGCGAGGTGAATTATGATAACTTTCTTGAATCACTTGCAACGAGCAGCGGTTAACGCTATTGTTTTTTAAAAAGAAAACTTCACTCATTAAAACACCCAAAGTCCGGTTAAATTAGAGGTAAAAAACGATATTTCCCAATCCACCCGTTAAATAAAAAAGGGGCCGCTTAGCCCCTTTTTTATAACAGTAAAATTCTACTCTTAGTACCTGTAATGTTCCGGTTTATACGGCCCATTAATCGGAACACCGATGTAATCCGCCTGTTCTTTATTCAGCTTTGTAAGCTTAACACCAAGTTTTGCAAGGTGCAGCCTTGCCACCTCTTCATCGAGCTTCTTGGGCAGGGTATAGACCTTCTTTTCGAGCTTCTTTGTCGCGAGCTCAATCTGGGCAAGGGTCTGGTTGGTAAAGCTGTTGCTCATTACAAAGCTGGGGTGGCCTGTTGCGCATCCCAGGTTAACAAGGCGTCCCTCTGCAAGAACAATGATTGACCTGCCCGACTCAAGTGTCCACTTGTCCACCTGCGGCTTTACAGTATCCTTTTTACACTTTTTATTATTCTCAAGATAATGCATTGCTATCTCGCTGTCAAAGTGCCCTATGTTGCATACAATGGCTCCATCCTTCATCTGTTCCATGTGTCTGCCCGTAATAACATCAAGGTTACCCGTTGCAGTTACAAAGATGTCCCCCTCCGGAGCAGCCTTGTCCATGGTTGTAACCTCGTAGCCCTCCATTGCAGCCTGCAGCGCGCAGATCGGGTCAATTTCTGTAATGAGCACCCTTGCGCCAAACCATCTCATGGACTGGGCGCATCCTTTGCCCACGTCGCCGTAACCGGCAACAACAACAACCTTGCCGGCAACCATGATATCGGTTGCGCGCTTGATCCCGTCAGCAAGTGACTCGCGGCAGCCGTAAAGGTTGTCGAACTTTGACTTGGTCACTGAATCGTTCACGTTGATTGCAGGGAAGAGCAGTTCACCTTTTTTCTCCATATTGTAAAGCCTGTGCACGCCCGTTGTTGTCTCTTCTGAAACGCCGCGTATGTGCTTAACGTCTTCGGTCCACCTCGCTGGTGTGCGTTTGACGCTGGCCTTTATGCGGTCCATTATGATCTGCATCTCTTTGTGGTCATACTTTTTATTCAGGGATGACGGATCAGCCTCGGCCCTGTAACACTCGTGAACAAAGAGAGTCGCGTCGCCGCCGTCATCAACAAGAAGGTCGGGGCCTTTACCGTCGGGCCATGTGAGCGCCATCTCTGTGCACCACCAGTATTCCTCGAGAGTCTCTCCCTTCCACGCGTAGACCCGGCACTTGCCAGCCCTGGCGATTGCCGCAGCAGCATGGTCCTGTGTTGAAAATATGTTGCAAGACGCCCAGCGCACGTCCGCGCCAAGTTCAACAAGTGTTTCAATGAGCACCGCTGTCTGTATGGTCATGTGCAGGCTGCCTGTGACGCGAAGTCCCTTTAAAGGTTTTGTTTTACCGTATTTTTCACGGACTGACATGAGTCCCGGCATCTCGGCCTCGGCAAGTATAATCTCCTTTCTGCCCCATTCCGCAAGGCTGATATCCGCTACAGCACTGGGCTGTTTCGGATCAAGTTCCATAACACCATCTTTCATTTTTATGTTCATACATTTCTCCTGTATATTATTTACTGTTTTCTGCTACGCTCTGTCATCGTATATTGGAATCTTAATGCATCTGCCTGTATTATGCGGTACTCTTTGTATCATAAAGATCCCCGCATTTCGCTAAAGCAACAGCCGGATGACACGCATTCATTTAACATTGATCACTTCTTACTTCTTTTCAGCCGCATATATAACTGCCGTAAGCCCCTCGCCTGCCTTAAAATTTTTATGCCTCTTTAAAACCAGTCCGGCACTTTTAATCCAGCCACCCACCGTTTGCTTTGAAAAGCCCAGCCTTCTGTGGCCGTAAACGCTGCGCATCTTTTCGTTTTCATGGTTTTTAAGTTCTGCGATAACAAGCAGCCCTCCGGGCCTTAAAACACGTGATGCTTCATTAACCGCCTGCTGCTGTTCATCAAGATAATGAAGGACCATGCTTATTACAACCGTATCCGCCTCAGCATTAAGCAGTGGCAGGTGATCGAGTTCACCAAGCCTGAGGTCGATCCTTCCATTGCTCTGGTCCAGAAGCCTTCTGGCCTCTGCAAGCATGGCCGGGGAACGGTCAACACCTATAACCCTGTCAGCCTTTGAGAGAAGTCTGGAGGCAAGCTCACCGCTGCCGCAGCCCAGGTCTGCCATGACCCTGCCCTTGCCGATACAGTCCAGAATTTTGCTGTTCAGGTCGAGCCCTCCAAGCATTATGCCCCTGATTTTGTTCCAGTCGGCGGCAATGGTGTTAAAGTATTCCATGCCCCGCTCTGCGCGCTCGGACAGGTGAGCCTGAAGCCTTGCCGCATCATCCCTGAATTGCGCGATCCCGGAGAGTTCGTCAAAAACACTGCCGCTGATCCTGCACCAGAGCCCTTCACGCGCCAGGCTGTAGAAGACCCAGAGCCCCTCTTTTCTTGACGCAAGCAGCCCCGCATCGGAGAGTATCTTCAGGTGCCGTGATACACGCGACTGCCCCATGTTGAGAAGGCTGACGATCTCGTTCACGTTCAGTTCATTGTCTTTAAGGAGCGCAATGATCCTGAGCCGGGTATTGTCCGACAGGGACTTGAATAGATTAACTGTCTTAATCACTATATCAATACATCCTTATATAGTCATATAATCAAACAAAGGCTGAATGGTCAAGTTTTTTCGATCTTAATTACTAAACATTTTACAGATTAAAAGGCGCTATTGCTGCCGGCGTCGGAAGAAAATTAAAAACAATCTTATTGCGCTAAAAAGTATTTTTACGAATAATTACTGATAGTTTTTAACAAAATCCGCAGGGAATATGGTGGATAAGGTCAGATTTTTTATGCAGATAAAAAATCCTTCCGGTAAACGGAAGGATCATGTCGTACATGAGTTTTTCTGCAGTATTTTAACTGAAAAATCTATTAATCAGCTATTCTGTTCAGCGGTTATGGTCTCAACTGTATTCTTTGCCACGGGTTTTTTTCTGCGCCGCCTGCGGGGTTTCTTCACTGCAGGTTTATCTTCTGTTGCTGTTTCAGAATCAGTATATTTAACCGCGACGCTATCTGTTCCCGTTACAGATGGACGTGCATGTTGTTTTTTCGGCCTGTTATGCGCAGGCCGCCTGGTGCGGTTAGCCTCATTACCGGGTTCAGTTTTACGCGCCTGCGCCGCAGGGGCGTCCGGCCCCTCCGCAGCAAGGGTTTTCCAGTACTTTATGTCATCCTGGCAGCCGCCCGTAGATTCTGCAAGTATTTCGAAAAAGAGCAGGGCATCGCCGAAGTGCTCATTACGCACAAACTTCTTTTCAAAGCGGGGATTCCGCTTACGCTCATCGCTCTGAACAAAAGATTTCTGGCGCGTAACAATGTTCAGCACGCGGTCAGTCTCTTTCCTGGGAAGGCGCAGTCTCATTGCTACCGGGTGAAAAAGGCTTCGAGCCTCAACGAAGGATTCATGCGTGCCGCGCAGAGTATCGGGTTTGTCATTAAGGCTGCCGAACATATCATAAAAAAGCAGTGTTATGAGCACGCTTGAGGGTATATCCCGGCCGGCAAGCCTGCGCCTGTCAAGGGCCTCAAGGCGTGCTATAAGTTTGTGGTTATAACGCGCCCTTTCCAGTTCGGGGATCCAGTGAGGCAGTACACCGAACCTGTCCAGGTATTTAAAAGATGCGGCAGAAGCGCCGCATCGAAGTATCTTGTAGAGTTCCTCGAGCAGGCGGTTGGCATTGGCCTCGCTTACACGCGACGCGTTTGCAACCGCGTCTTTGTAATCCTGCCTTGAGAGCCTGAACCCGAACCTTGCGCAGAACCTTGCTGCGCGGATTATACGCACAGGGTCCTCCCTGAAACGGACAGCCGGGTCGCCTATTGAACGCAGTATCCTTTTTTTTATATCAGACAGTCCGCCCGTATAATCCATTATGGTTGAATCAGCATAATTGTAATACAGTGAATTGATCGTGAAGTCCCGCCTGAAAGCGTCCTCTTCGATGCTGCCGAATGTGTTGTAATTCTTTTTTACTCCATCGGGAACTTCGGCCGGATCAACAGCGGCCCTGAATGTGGCAACCTCGATAAACCTGTCAGCAGTGATATATACATGGGCAAGACGGAACCTGCTGCCGATAAGAAAGCAGCGCGCAAAGAGCCTTTTGATCTGCCTGGGATGAGCGTCAGTCACGATGTCAAAATCCTTCGGAGGCATTCCCAGGAGTATGTCCCTGACGCAACCGCCCACCAGGTATGCCCTGTAGCCGTTCTTTTTAAGGCGGTACATTATATCAATTACACCTCGTTCAATCTGCCTGTTATCTACGGAGTGTTCCCGCTGGGGAAGAACTACAGGGAACTTGCTTTTTCTTCGGATTATTGCTTTAATACGTTTCATTGATACCATCTAAAAAAATTTTTTTTACATTACCAGAAATCCCCCATTTTGTCAAGGGGGGACTTAAAAAACCGCGGACCTTAAGGTTTAGACCCTGCTTTGTTTTCCGGACAATACGAAAGCGACAGTACACCCGGCAGCATTGTTTATCAAAAAAAGGATCTGCCGGGCTTTATCGTTAAGCCTGCCCGTCCAGGATCTGTTTTGCAGAAAGAGCCGCGGGCTCTGACCCCGGATTTATATTTTGCTCTGACCCCGGGACCGGGTATCATCCCTTAAAAAAATCAATACATAAATCAGCCACTGCACCGGGCTGCTCCATGGGGACAAGATGCCCCGCGTGCTCAACCTCTGTATATTTACCGGCGGGGAACATGGACGCGGCCTTTTTAAGATCAATGTAAAGCCTGTTTTCACTCGTCCCGCCTTCGACAACCAGTACAGGGCACTTGATCGCAGAAAGAAGCGGCCAGGGATCGCGCGCGTTGCCCCCCATAAAAAGCGATGCCTCTTTTTCGGGCGAACACGCCAGCGTAAGCCCGGTGCCCGAATCGGCAGAGATCATACCGTACAGGATGTAAAGGTCCATCATGCCGGGGTCCCATTTTGCAAAAAGTTTTTTCCCTTTTAAATAATGTCTGGTCTGTTCAGGGGACTCCCAGTGGTTGCGTCTTTTTATGGACTTTGACGCAAGTGGATGCTGCTCCACGGTGATTTTCTGATTGTAAAAGTTCTGCGGCAGGTATATGGGCTCGATAAGAACCATGGCTGACGGGTTAACGGGATTGAGCGCGCTGCAGAGTGTGGCAACGGTGGCGCCCATTGAATGGCCCGCGATATAGGGGGCTCTGACCCCCAGAGTCCCGAACATCGCATAAAGGTCATCGCTTAGAAGCTGCCAGCTAAGGCCTTCGGCAGGCTGCGCGCATCTGTGATCGCAAAAATAGGGGATAATTATATTAAAATCCTTTTCAAGCTTTTCAGCTATGGGGTGCCACATCCAGGGGAGAAAGCCGGTTGCGTGCAGCATAACAAGGTCGGGTTTGTCCGCCGGGTAGTGCAGATACTGTATTACACTCTTGCCAGTATCACATTTTTTAAGTAAGGGCCGGGATTTATCCATAATATTTCACCGTGTGATTATTAGCATAAAACGGGAATATACGTCAAGAAAAAAGGGTGGAATACCCCACCCATCGGGAAAGTACCAGTCTGTGCTGCTTTACTTTATGTGGTGTCTGCTTCCTCAATATCATCTCTGTCTCTTGGGGGGTGGCGACTTTGATGATATAAACGCCGGCGGCTTGCCCTTAAGACGCCTTAACAGGTTCATTCCACGTACCGGTTTGTTCCTGCTAAGATGCCTTCAGGAGTATACGCCTAAAATTCAACCGGCACTCTCCCTCAGGATGGCTTGTGATAACTGTTCACTCGCACTCTGTCTGGAATAAAATAATTCATTAAAAAACAGAGCTTTTAAAAAACCATGAATAAACATAATCTTTTATGAACGTTATTATTATAATGGATCATTGTTCCGATGTCAATTAATTTTCTCTCTTTTTGCACTTTTTTTATTATGTCTCTAAAAAAATTGTCCCGGGGGTCAGAGCGTGTCCCGGGGTCAGAGCGTGTCCCGGGGGGTCAGAGCGTGTACCGGGGTCAGAGCATGTCCCGGAGGGCCAGAGCGTGGAAAATCCTGTTCTGTGCCCCGCACTTGGCTGAGCGTTAAATAAACACCGACGCATGCAGATAGAATCCCCAGAAAAACTCAAGCCTGTTGAATTCAAGATCTACGCTGCTTCCCGCGGAAACAGGTACAACCGTTCCGTCGTAGCTGTCGTTAAAATTTACATCCTTCTTCAATTTGACGTTGTTGAACTGCAGCATTGTAAAATACATGGCATAATCAAATCCAGCTTCAACCT
>JAAYBQ010000151.1 GCA_012730035.1 Spirochaetota bacterium | reverse complement strand
TTTAAGAAAGCTATATACTGTTCAGTTATTTCGGAGATTGATACCTCTGTAATGTCAATCTTTGACTTTTTTATCAGCTCCCACAGAAGGTCCAGGGGACCGTTAAATTTTTCAATATTAACTGTCCACGAGTTCTCCTTTTCGCTGTTTTCGGTAATTTCTGTCAGGTTTTCGGTCATAATGTCAGATCAACTTTTAGATTTAATAAAAAAATACCCCGTCTTAAGGGGTATGCGTTTTTCCAGGTTAAAATAACTAAAAATAATTACACTACGAAAGAGCCTTTTCTGCGGCCTTCTGAAGCCTTTCAGGCGGAAAAGGCTTCACTACAAAATCCTTAACTCCCAGTTTTATAGCTTTAGTAAGAAGACTCTCCTGGCCAAGAGCAGTAACCATTATAATTTTTGCGGCAGGGTCAACAGCAAGAATTTCAGCTGCTGCCTCGATGCCGTCTTTTTCCCTCATGGTAATATCCATTGTCACAAGATCGGGCTTCAGCTTTCTGTACAGCTCAACAGCTTCGTTTCCATTTTCGGCTTCGCCTATTATCTCGTGCCCCGCAGGAACAAGAGCGTCTTTCACAAGGGTTCTCATAAATTTTGCATCATCAACAATCAAAACTCTTGCCATTGCGATACTCCAATCTTATTTATATTAAGTATAGATACCCGCTGATTATATGTCAATTCATAATGAAATAATTTACTGCATTTTTTATATAATCGAAAGAAGTCCCCTATAAATCAACGAATTTATTCTCTAATAATTGAGTAAAAGAGAATTTAATATCAATTAAAACTATCCACAACATCACGAAACTGCCCGAACGTACATAAACTAAAGATGACGCACTATCCGGGGTGCTATATCAGCGAGAGGAACAATTTCATTTACAGCTCCAAGTTCAACTGCAACCCTGTTCATACCGTAAACTACAGAAGTCTCTTCATCCTGGGCCATGGTGTAACCACCGGCCTGCCTGATCCTCTTAAGTCCCTCGGCACCGTCTCTGCCCATACCGGTCATAATAATACCCACAGCATTGCTGCCGGCATTCTCGGCTATCGAATTGAAAAGCACATCAATGGATGGCATGTGCCCTGACACCTTGTCACCCTGAAAAATTTTTATCCTGTAACCGGATCCTTTTTTTTCCACCGCCATGTGTGAATGACCAGGGGCAATATAACCATGACCGGGAAGAACATCATCGCCATCCTCGGCCTCCTTAACCTTAAGTGATGAACTCTCATCAAGTCGTCGGGAAAAGGCCGTTGTAAAACCTTCGGGCATGTGCTGAACAACGAGCACCGGTGACGGAAAATTATCAGGGATTGACCTGAATATGTTTATAAGCGCCGAAGGCCCCCCGGTTGATGTTCCGATCACAACGATCTTATCCGATACAGCACGTGATTCCAGTTTGTTTATCCGGGCTGCCGGTTCTGCGGTTTTTTTAAGATTCTTTGTTGATGCGGCAGCCTTGACTTTTTTTATCAGCTGGTCGCCTATTTCATCAACACTGGCAGAAAGTAATGATGATGGTTTTGGAATAAAATCAACCGCACCAAGCTCGAGAGCTTTGAATGTTGCTTCTGCACCGTGCTGTGTAAGAACGCTGAGCATTACAACCGGTTTCGGTCTGGTGGACATTATGTGCCCCAGTGCTGCGAGTCCATCCAGCACCGGCATCTCTATATCCATGGTGATAACATCCGGGTCAAGTTCCTGGCTCATCTGAATTGCCATCTTACCATTATTGGCCGCACCAACAACCCTGATCTCCGGATCCTGTGCCAGAATATCCGTTACAATTTTTCTTACCAGAGATGAATCATCAACAACCAGTACTTTAATCTGCACTTACATTACTCCTGACACCCTTTACCAGGGTTTTCAACGAATCAGCTTCCGGAAGAATAAGCAGATTGCCCATAATTTTGTCATCTTCAAAATAGAATGCGGTTTCCATTACAATTGCATAATCATCCTGCAGGTTGTACATCACAAGAACAGAATCCATTACAGACTGAAGGTAATCATGAA
>JAAYBQ010000150.1 GCA_012730035.1 Spirochaetota bacterium | reverse complement strand
TGATTACCTTAAAAAAATGAACCAGGAGATGAACGGCGGCAACAGCAGATTCTACAGCCTGCCGCAGAACCAGGATCTCTCAAGGGAGTACCTTCTGCTCTACTCCGGTGACATCGACAATATAATAACAAAGAATATGGACAAGACGCGTATACACCTTACACTCAAGCGCGGTAAAATATCTGACAACATGAAGATCAGGGAGTTCGCCCTTAACTACTTTGATGAATCATTTAAAAAAGAGAACCATCTTACTGTCAATCCCTCCGGATTCAATGACCTGATGATAGAAGCAAACATGCTCATCGTAGAGGGGCAGATAAGCAGCCTTGCCGCATCAATAATACTGGTGGCAATACTGATGTGGATTATATTCCGGAACTTAGGGCTCACATTTATTTCACTGCTCCCCCTTACGGTGGGGATTTCACTTAACTTCGGAATAATGGGCCTTCTGAACATACCACTTAACGCGGTAACAGCCACTGTCGCATCCATTGCGATCGGCATGGGCATAGACTACTCCATTCATTTTTTAAGCCGCTACCTGCTGGAGCTTAAAGCGTCAGCGGGTTGCGTGAACACCGCGCTTTTAAGGACATACAACTCAACAGGAAAGGCAATCATGTCGAACGCCCTTTCAGTATCCGCGGGCTTTATGGTGCTGATGTTCTCAAAGTTCCCTATAATAAAACAGTTCGGCGGACTCATGGCATTCACCGTTGGTATAACCGGTCTTGCGGCAATACTTATTATACCCGCGGCAATAAAGGCAGCGTCGCGCAACGTAGAGAATGGCGCGGCGACTGAGGAGAGAGTGGAGGAAGCCGGGGCGTAAAGACCGGAATGACAATTATCACTAAATAAACGTAAATTTAATAAATACTTAAAGGAGCATGTAATGAAAAGAACAATCAGTCTTATGATCACACCAGTACTTATATGTATTGCAGCGGGCATACAGGGACAGGATAACCTTACGGGCGAACAGATCGCGCAGAGGGTACATGACGCGAACAAGTCAGCTTCGGGGCTTGTTGTAAAAGGCACACTAACCATGAAGAACATGGCAAGCGGCGCGTCCGATTCACGCAGCGCAGTGCTGATAACAGTCAGGCAGAATGGCCAGAACAGGGCCCTTATACGATTTACCAGTTCATCTTACAGCGGTACCACCATGCTTACTATTGAACGCGAGAGTAAAGAGAACCTGCAGTACCTGTACCTCCCCTCTGTCGGCAGCCCAAGGCAGATTGAAGGTTCAGACAGGGAGAAAAACTTTGTGGACACCGATTTCAGCAACGAGGACCTGGGCGGTTCCAGAATCGCAGACTACAGGTATAACCGCCTGCCTGACCGGAACATTGCGGGGAACGACTGCTGGGTAATCGAACGCATGCCAAAGAGCAGCTCGTCAAAATACAGCAAACATGTAGTAGTAATAGACAAGGCCACGCTTATTCCCCTGAACGTGCAGTTCTACGCGAGGTCAGGCCGCCTTGTAAAGACAATGAAGGCTGCGCAGATAAAAAGAATCGGCAGCGTAAACCTGCCCATGTACCTTGAAGTAACCGACATAGAGAACAGGCGGCAGTCATCACTGAACGTTGCCGACGCGCGCGAGAAGAAGGTGAACGCCGGCTATTTTAACCGCAACAGGATGAACGTTAAGTGGGCCGAACAATAATCCGGAACAGGTAAATATATGACAGCAAAGAGTTTACTCAAAATATATAAAATTGCCCTGCCCGTACTGCTGCTGCTTCTCTCTTTACAGCATGCAGTAGCAGCGATCACTTTAAGCGGTGACGTGACCGCCAGGAATCAGACCGGCACGCACACAGGTGAAGTCTACCGGAACTACCTTAAGGCTGACCTTAACCTGAACGAAACATTTGAAAACACAGAGGTAAAGGCAGTCCTGCGCGCAGAGGATGACTCTATGCGCCCCGGCGATGATGCGGCATACCTGCGCGGCGACACCGGCATTCAAAGAATTTACCTTCGCGAAGCGTACATAAGCCACGACTTCTACTTTGAGTCATTCATAGACAGCATAAACATAAAGCTGGGCCGCATTATATACACATGGGGCAACTCGGACGAAGTAAAACCCGTGGATATAATAAACCCGCAGGATTATTCCAACCTCTATTTTACGCCCATACAGGAGCGCAAGTACGGTGTGTTCAGCGGAACCGCGTCCATATTCTTTACCGAAAACTTTTTCATTGAGGCTGTTGCCATACCTGAATTCAAACCTTCTGAGATAGCGTCGTCTGTTTTTGAGCAGGACTCAATGCATGCACTTATCGGTCTGAATGGAGACAACAGTATTAAACAAAAACTGCCTGATAGTGATATTAAAAACAGCAGTTATTCGGGCAGGATAGGCCTTACACTGTTTGATTTTGACATGCATGCAAATTATTTTTACGGGTACGGCAACCTTCCGGTTTACAAATTACAGTCCTTGACGCCTTCTGCTGATAATATAATGGCTGATTACAAAAAGGTCCAGATGTTCGGCTTCGACTTTCAGCGCGCGCTATTCAGCGGAATATCAATCCGCGGCGAGGCTGCCTTTTTTGAACGCGGTAAATACTTTGCATATAATGGCGCTGCACTTATGGCTGATGTTGCAGTAGGGAGTACCGGTTCAGCTGAAAAAAGGTACACCGAGTACACCATAGGTTTTGATGACCAGGACTTTATCTTTGACGACATGTATCTTAACCTGCAGTTCCACCAGAAGATAATTTTATCATACGAACCGGGACTGGCATCTGACCGGTACACAAACCTGGTACTCTGGAACCTAAAGTACTACATGATGAACAAAAAGTACAGGGTATCGTCGCAGGGAGCATGCGACATCGGTGAAAGAAGCGTATATGCCAACGCTGAATTCATGGCAAAACTTGCGGACAACTTCGAGTTCACCATCGGCACATGGATACTTGAAGGAAAGGCTGACACCGATATCGGCCAGTTCGATTCAAATGACATGGTTTACGTTTCGGGCATACTGACGTTCTGATGCACCTTGTTAAAAATTGTATAATATTCCCTAAAAAAATATTGCACGCAGAATCGCCATTCTGTATACTATCAGCATACTGTTTAAAGAAATACTCATTATAATTCACACAGGAGAGTGCAATGGGAACGGACGCGGTTAAAAAAAGCCTTATTAAAAAAATATTCAAATGGACAGGCATATCTTTCGGGGTTGTACTTCTGCTCATTATAGCGGCTGGAATCGCGGCTATGATAATAGTGGACAAGCCCTTTATTGAATCACAAATGGAAAAGGCTTTACACAGGCAGGTGCGCATAGGTGACGTAAGCGGAAGCCTCTTCAGCGCAGTTTCAGGATTCTCGGTAAGCGATGTAAAGATATCCAACTACAAGACAGATAAGGCCATTGAGGCTCTTAAGGGAAAACCTGTAGCCCCCGGTGACACATTCGCCTCCATGAAATCGTTCAAATTCAGGATTTCCATACCACCCCTTCTTAGCGGAAAGTTTGTACTTAACGAGATAATGCTCTACGAACCGGTAATCAATATTGTAAGGTACAAAAGCGGCGCATTCAACTTCTCGGACCTGCTCGTTACAAAGAAGCTGACACCCGAAGAGCAGGCTGAACTGGAAAAGAAACTTAAAGAGGAGGCCGAAGCTGCAAAGAACCAGCCGCCGTCAAAACCGCTCAAGGCAGACGACATACCTGTGGCAATAAACATCGGCTCTGTGGGCATGCAGGACGGCACTATAAACTTTAACGACATGACCTC
>JAAYBQ010000015.1 GCA_012730035.1 Spirochaetota bacterium | reverse complement strand
GACTGGCAAAACCGCACTTAAATCCACATCTATAAAAGAGAAATTTAACTTCAGTTTCTTCAACCCGAAAGACTCGTCTCTGTGGACAGGTGATAAAAAAAACATAGTAGTGATCGGAAGCGGAATCGGTGGAATGGCTTCAGCCGCACTCTTTGCACAGGCAGGACACCACGTCAGCGTTCTTGAAATGAACGATTCACAGATTGGAGGCCACGGAAGATGGCTTACCCTGGATGGCATGAAGTATTCAATGGGACCGCAGTATGTGTGGGAATTCAACGACGGTGAACGCGATGACAGATTCCTTAAATTCCTGAGGATAAAAGAGTCCAACCCGTTTCTTCTTATGGAGCGTGACGGATTCGAGCGCGTATTCATAGGCAGCAGAAATGATTTTGAGAACAATTCATATTTCGTAAACTTTAAAGTCCCTCTTGGGCTTGAAAATTTCAGGAAGGAACTTGCAGTAATGTTTCCCGAAGAGGCGGCCAACCTGAACAGTCTCTTCGCCGACATGACAGCAATCTTCAACACGTACAAATCATTTTTCAGCAGGCATAATGACAGCGACAGCTACATTTTCCTTGCGGCAAAATTTCTTCTTTCCAGTGAAGCTAATTTTGCCCTAAAGATGAAAATGGCTCAGGTACTGTTCATGTCGGTAAAGGAATGGTTCGATCAGTACAAAATAAGCAGCATGCCGCGCCGCATACTTTACGGACACGGCGGGATCTTTGCAGAATCGGAATCCGAAATGTCAGCGCTTGCGTATATAATTGGCACAGGGAATTATCACAAGGGAGCGCGTTACCCGGAAAAGGGTTTCCACTTTTTCTTTGAGTCGCTTGTCAGCTCAATACGCGCTAATGGCGGGACAGTTGAAACAGGAAAAAAAGTAGTGCAGCTCGTGACTAAACATAATATTGTCACAAAGGCAATCTGCAGCGACGGGTCAGAATATCAATGCGATGCCGTATTCAGCGACATTTCACCAAGGCTTACCTGGTCGCTCATGGGCAAGAGCACGGCATCATTCAAATACCTGCCCTCGCACAGCATACCCGCAATCTGTATTGGCTTAAAAAAGGGGCTCGATTCGATCTCGGCTATGAAAGGAAGAAACTACTGGTGGCAGGATGGCAGCGAAATCAACTATAATAACCCCGATATAGCTCTACCGCCAAAAATGCTCTTTGTATGTTCACCAACTGCCAACAGATACGGAGCATCAGTCAAAAAGAACCGGGACGCGCTCGTTGTTTTCTGCCCGGGCAACTACAACCAGGAGAATAAACTATATTCAGCGGGTCCGGATGTGGTCCAACAATTTAAAGAAAAGCTTGCCGGGGATGTGGTTGATATCCTGGACCGCAACATGTTCCCGGGACTTAAATCGAAACTTCTCTTCGCAAAGGTTGTAAGTTCTATTGATATAAAGACAGAGACAGGCGGTGAAATGGGTAACGCTTACGGCCGGCGGCTAAGCGTCAAAGAAATACTGAAAGGCCCGATAGAGGAGACTGGCTGCCCGGGCAACCTCTACAATGTTTCGGCTACAAAAAATTCGCCCGGCATCGCGGGATGTATAGGGACCGCTTCGACACTGCTGGAGGAGCTCACAGGCATAACTATTTAGTCACGGTGCGCCCGATAATCCTGCCCAGCCTCCAGAAAGGTTTTTTCTTCATGATAGCATCCTGAAGCGCTTCAAAATCACCTGGCGGCACAGGAGCATCGCTATGACGAACCAGGGTCAGAGCCCCTGCCCTGCACACCGGGATACAAATGCCGCACCCTATGCAGCGTTTATCAACCACTGAAACTTTTTTCTGCTTTTTATTAAAAGTCAGGGCATCCACCTGGCATTTCTTTTCACACAGCCTGCATCCAATGCATTTTTGCGGATCAATGACAGCGTGGTAACTTGACGTGGTAAAAACCCGGGGATTGGGCAGCATCTTCTGAACGCTCAGCATGCCGCAGCAGCATCCGCAGCATGAACATATAACTTCGGGATTCTGCATGTTATACGCCTGCAGCACAAGCCCCTCTTTCTGGTTTTCACGGATTATTTCAAGTGCTTCATCCCTGCTGACCTCCCTCCCCTTGCTGAACTTGAGGAGCTGCTTCGCGAGATCGCCAAATACCATGCATGTTTCTGTCCGCTGCGTCTTTTTGCACGGCTCACCCATCATGCTGCTCTTCTTTCTGCAGATGCACTCAACAATAAAAATCGGTCCATCTGAATTGTTGATGTGTTCTTTTACGTCATCGTATCGCATTATATCGTGTACAGCAGTGATTGATGCCTCAATAGGGATTGTTCTCATCTGGGGAACGCCCGTGCTTATAAGCGAAAGACCGTGCTGCATTGAATGCGCATAATCATTAAAAGCATCAATGTAATCCATATCAAGGTCAAAGATCCTGCCTTCATACATGCCTATCACGAGGGGGACAAGACAATAGTAAAGAATACCTTTCCTTTCCTTCTGCATAATAGTAGTTCTGCTGCTCATTGAATTCAGGTGTTGACGGATTTCTGCGGGGGTCAGAGCATCGGGAATTGCTTCAGAGGACAGGGCCTTTATCTTTTTAATTACACCGGTCAATCGATCAATTATTACTTCTATTCTTTCGAACCTGTAGCTCATGGCAAGTGCTATTAAAGCCTCTTCAGCCGAAAAATGATGTTTCAGAAGGCGGATATCAGCACCCGACCGGTCACGGGGAAAACCTACAGGTTGCCTGTCAAGGTGTCTCTGAAGCTGCCTGTATATAATGTAATGTGGCATATAATTTTCTTTAGCTCCAGTTATCATGATTTGATTAATTATTACTTCACGACTTTACTCTCACTCATCATCTTCATCTGTTCGGCCAGATCCCTGAAGTTGTCAAACACATCCTGGAAATCATCGTGTGAGCGCAGCTTGCGTATCTCGGGGAACCTTCCGCTTTTCATTTCATCAATATACCTGTTCAGTAAAAAAAGCGGCCCTGAAATCCTGTTTGAGCGCCTGAGCATTATGTAGAAGATAATCGCAGACTGCACCGCTGCAGAAATAATCAGCATTACAATTATACTCCTGTTGCGCTGAGTAATAGCCCTCACCTTTTCATTGTTCTGGTCAAGAAGCCTTTTTGTTTCATCATTGTCATGCTTAAGCCTGTCAGCGGATATACGCATATTAGCCAGGTTCTTTGATTGCGACAGGACAATCAGTGTCTTAAAAATTTCGGCCTGGGTCCCCGAGAGGACCTGCTGGTTACGGCTTATCTCGTCAAGCCTGGTGTTACTTGATATAAGTACCGCGGAGAGTATAATTATTATGACAGTCATAATCAAAGCTGACAACCCGGCAAATGTTGCAGCCATGTTATACTGAAACTTTCCGTTTACTATTATGTGTCTAATGTGTCTCTTTGCCATAAATCATTCATCCTGTCAGGTGGATTGAACCGCTCAGCAGTAAAGCGGCATCTTTGCTGCTTTCCGGCAACACCCTGCAGACTGTATACTCTGCAGTTTTACCTGGCCGGTTACACAAACCGGGAAAAAAATTTTAACTGAACCAGTATCACCGGTATTATTGCCACCGGGTTTTTTACCTGTATAGAATTCCCTGATCTTCCTGCCGATATAATCCGCCTGATCGGAAAGCTTTAACGGGTCAGAGCATGTTTCCCGGAACTTCAAATCATACCTCCCGGCTGAAAGGTCCACTGTACTCACATATAATGTGTACCTGGTCTCGATTAAATCCTCTGTCACGTACCTGCTGTGCTGTTTTTCACCGACCTTAAACCGGGCTTTTTTAACGGCAACAAGTATTATTATTCCACCGGGTATTACACTGGCAAGATCAGTAAGGCAACTGCCCGTGAGATATTTATTAAATGAAATACCGGATTCAGGCGCATAACCCTCATTTATGTAAAAGTAATCATCAACCTGCAGATTTTTTTCAATAATATGTGAGACATTCTCAAGAACATGGTCTGAAACATCGCTCGCAACCAGGACAGGCGTAACCAGAAGCCTGGCCTGTTCCATGCCTTCGGTATCTCCGGAATACGCGGGAAAACCCCACATCACCAGGAGCGCAACACACGATAAAATGATCGAGTTTATAATATTTCTGCTCTTCAGATACATGCCTGTTCCCGATCTCAGTATCAAAGCCTGCCACAGCAGGATTGTCAATAATTTAAATCGTCTTTTTACATGCTGTCGCCGGTGCAGCTAAAGCCATATTCAAAATATATATTTTCCAAAAAAAATTATTACTAAAACTACTTTTTACTGTAATATGACAGTTTTTTTATCCAGCCGTCTTCAACAGCAGGAGGAATAAAACCTTTTGATCTGGAAAATATTTAAATAAAATAACATTATATTTTTTTGACAGATATACTTTGAATAATGAGATTTTATTGTTATATTGATGTTTATTATATATTTAACCTGTCTGCAAACCGGTGTTTGAAGTCTTAACAATGTTCGGATATACCCGATTCTTATGGGCATTCCTCCTGCATGCGGCGAACAGACAGAAGAATAAACAAGTTCAGCACACAAATCCCGGACCTTATGCATAATGACGAAGAAAAAAAATGAACCACTGAAAAACAGCCCTAATCCGGCAGATTTTCTGACTAAAGCATATCTCGCAACCGATAACAATGGTATAATAACCGGCACCATTGATCCGATCCACGTAAACACCGCTCAAAGAGACAGCTACCTTGAAATAAAAACCCGGAACATGAAACTTGAATCAATCAACAGGGAACTTTCAGCTACCATTGAACAGCTTAAACAGAAAAACAGCGAATTTGAAAATACCAATAACCTTCTGAGTATGGCAAAAGATGAGATTACACGAACAAACGAACTGCTGCGCAAATCTGAAGAAAAATTTTCCAAAACCTTTAAGAACAGCCCCGTGGTTCTTTCTCTCTCAACTGTTGCCGAAGCCAGGTATATTGATGTCAGCGATAACTTTTATGCCGAGTCAGGATGGACAAGGGAAGAGGTAATAGGCCATACCGCCTCGGAGATTAACATCTGGGTTGACGAAAACGACAGGCAGCGTGTTATCACTGAACTCAGGGAAAAAGGATTCGCCCGTGAACTGGAAATCCGGTTCCGCAAAAAAAACGGTGAGATAAGAACTAAACTTTTCTCAGCCGACATTATCGAAATTGAAGGAACCCCCTGCCTTCTCACAATGAATTCAGATATAACGGACAGAATCGCTGCAGAAGAGGCGCAGGCACGCCAGCAGAATCAGATGGAAAGGATGAATGATGAGCTTAAACGAACTATTGAAGAGATGGAAAAGACACACCGTGATCTTATACGCACTCAAAACGAACTGATAGAAGCAAACAGGCGGCTACTGTTTTCCGAAGAAAAATTTTCAAAGACAGTTCATCTGGGTCCGGTAATAATAACCCTCTCGCGACTATCGGACGGAGTATATGTTGATGTGAGTGAATACTTTCTGAATCTTACGGGCTACACCAGGGATGAAGTCATAGGCCATTCAGCACTTGAACTGAACATCTGGGCAGATGTTAACGACCGCATAAAGGTAATGGACGGACTTAAAAAGAACGGGGTGGTCCGCGGACTCGACATTCTCTTCCTTGCAAGGGATAAATCGGTATACTGCATGAACTACTCTGCCGAGGTGATTACAATAGCAGGCGATCTTCATCTTGTCAGCGTGGCTGTTGACGTTACAGACAGAAAGAAGGCCGAGGATGAAAAGGCAAGGCTTGAGCATCAGCTTCTGCAGTCACAGAAGATGGAAACTGTAGGCAGACTGGCAGGGGGTATAGCTCATGACTTTAACAACCTCCTGACAGCAATACTTGGCAATGTTGAACTCTGCCTTTTAAGGGCCGGGAAAGAGAATCCACTTTCCCCCAAACTTGAAATGATAAAAAAAGCATCTGAAAGCGCCGCGGACCTGACCAGACGAATACTCGCTTTTTCCCGCAAGCAGATTATAGAGCCCGAAATAATTGACCTGAACGATATGATTAACCACATAAACATAATGCTCGCCAGAGTAATAGGCGAAGACATACAGCTTGAAATAAAAGCCGGGGCATCCAATCCTCTTGTACTTGCCGATCCCGGGCAGATTGACCAGATTATAATGAACCTTTCGGTAAATGCCCGCGACGCCATGACAGGTGGAGGGACCCTTTCCATTAAAACAGAGAATGTTCTGCTCGATTCGGAATACTGCCGCAGCCACGCCTATGCAATCCCCGGCGAATACGTAATGCTCTCCGTAACCGATACCGGCAGCGGAATGTCAGCCGAGGTTCAGAAACACCTGTTCGAGCCATTCTACACCACCAAGCCTAAGGGCAAGGGTACGGGACTGGGACTCTCGATGGTTTACGGCGCGGTAAAACAGAATAACGGGACGATCGAGGTACAGTCCCGCGAGGGTGAAGGCACATGCTTCAGCATATACTTCCCGGTATATTACGGTGAAGCGGCAGTGGCCTCTGCAGTTCCGGCCAGAGATATCAAATATGCAGGCGAAGAGACCATACTCCTTGTCGAGGACAACCAGATGGTTCTTGATTTTGCAACACATATACTTGAAGAGGCTGGATTCAGGGTACTTGAGGCTCAGAGCGGAGAAAGCGCTCTTGAAATGGATCAATCCTACAGCGGAATAATAGACTTGCTGGTTACAGACGTGATTATGCCCGGCATAAACGGCAAGGCGCTGGCCGAAATTCTCCGGAAAAAACGCCCTGAAATAAAGGTTATTCTGACTTCAGGATATACCGAGGATATAATAAACCAGCAGAATGTCAAAGGGGATGGAACCGGATTTTTAGGTAAACCCTATTCGGCAAATACCCTCCTTAGAAAAGTGCGCGAAATTCTGGACATATAATACATATCAATGCTGATTCAGCACTACACCGGCATGCTCCGGCCCGCATCCGCAGTAATTTATATTCAATTAAACATTTATGTCCATAGAAATCCCAATAGTTTTTTTACTGTAAATTCTTATAAATATTTTTTTTTACAAAACTATTCCGTAGCGCAAAAAAGGATTGCCACAAAATTCAGAATGATGTAGCAAGATGAACACTCATAATTTGAGAGATAGTTTATATTTTGGGGGAGATTATGGCTTTAAATCCAATTATTGATTCACGAGACGTACGTTTTATACTATTTGAAATGCTCAAAGTTGATCAGCTGAACAAGTTTGAAGCATTTGCAGATTTTGACAAAGACGTGTTTGAACAAATTCTTACTCTTGCAGAGCAGATAGCAGTCGGCAAGGTTTACCCTGTTAACCAGGAAGCTGACAAGCAGCATGCACAGTACATACCTTCTACAAAAGAGGTAATTATTCCTGAAGGCTTCAGGGCTGGACTTGACGCATACTACGAAGCAGGTTTTATCGGGATAGCAACAGAGATGGACCGCGGCGGTATGGGAATGCCGGAAGCGATCTACTACGCGGCAACAGACTTCTTTTCTTGCGCGGGTGTGGCATTCACAATGTACCCCATGCTCTCTGTCGGTGCAATGAACATCATGAAAAACTTCATGCCCGAGGGAAAAGCCAAGGACACAATCATTGAAAAAATGATCTCAGGCGAATGGGGCGGAACAATGTGCCTTACAGAATCAGACGCGGGTTCTGACGTAGGAGCCCTCAAGACCAAGGCTGTTAAAAACGCCGACGGCACATACAATATTACTGGCCAGAAAATATTCATATCTTCCGGCGACAACAACTACTACAAAAACATGATACATCCGGTACTTGCAAGGATCGAAGGAGATCCGGCAGGAACAAAGGGTATTTCCATATTCATGGTTCCCAAGTTCTGGATTAAAGAAGACGGATCAATGGCTGAATTCAACGATGTCAACTGCTCGGGCATTGAACACAAAATGGGTATCACCGCATCAGCAACCTGTACCATGAACTTTGGCGACGAGGGAAAATGCCGCGGTATACTCCTGGGCCAGGAGCGCCAGGGCATGAAAATCATGTTCCAGATGATGAACGAAGCCAGGCTCTATGTTGGCAGCCAGGGCGGATCAGTTTCAAGTGCAGGTTACATGCACGCAGTCACTTATGCCAGGAACAGAATACAGGGAGCTGATGTCAAACAGATGCTCAATCCCGAAGCCAAGGGCACACAGATTATCAACCACCCTGACGTAAAGAGGATGCTGCTCTCTATGAAAGGTCGCGTTGAGGCTATGAGATCGCTTACATATTACCTTGCATACCAGCATGACGTTGCGCACGTTGAATCGGGCGATGCTGCAGCAGAGGCACAGGCCCTTGTTGAACTCCTTATCCCGATCAATAAAGCGGGTAACACAGACAGCGCATGGGAAGTAACATCGGATGCTATCCAGACCTACGGCGGATACGGATTCTGCAGCGACTACCCCGTTGAGCAATACGCAAGGGATGCAAAAATCCTCGCAATCTATGAAGGAACAAACGGAATCCAGTCAATGGACCTTACCATGAGAAAAATTCTCATGAACAAGGAACAGTATAACTACAGTGTTTACAAAAAGAGAATCGCGGCATCTATAGCGGCAGCAAAAGGTATTGTAGAAGACAAATACCTTGCAGCTGTTGAAAAAGGCGTAGCAAAGATGGACGAAATAATAAACATGCTCAAGGCTGACATGGCAGGCGGCAAGTTCCTGAACATATTCGCAGTTGCAACACCGCTCCAGCAGGCATTCGCAAAACTCACTTATGCGTGGATGCATATTATGGGTCTGACTATTGCAATTCCTAAAATGAAAGAGCTTGTGGGAGATAAAAAAGGCGAAGAGCGCGACAAGTTCCTCGCTGAAAATATCGAAGCTGCATACTATACAGGTCGCGTACTTTCAGGCCAGTTCTACATTGGATCTGAATTTATGAAATACTTCGGCCATGTTGAATACCTGCTTGCAGGTGAAACAGCAGTGAATAAAGCTACCAGCGCAATATTCTCAGGCGCACTCGAAGAATAATAAAACCTTACAGTATCGCAAAAAAAGAAAGGGGCCAGCGGCCCCTTTCTTTTTTACCTGAACCAGCGAGCCCTGCGTGATACAGCCCCGCCATTTACCCGCAGATAGTGTTGAATACAATCCCGTTTATATTTTATCCTTTAAAATCCAGTCAGAATAGAATTTATAGTAAACAACCGCGCTCAGCATCATGTTCGCAAGCCATATCACCGGATCACCTGATGAAGTTGCGACCAGCATGCCATACGAATCCGCTGCCATTGAAAATGGATTATAGACCAGAACTCCGGGAAGAAGCCTGCATACAACCGGCAGAAAACTGTACGACGCGTATAACAGCAGTCCCAGACTTAGCAGTACCCGCAGTATTTTAACTAAGGGCCCGGGGACTTCACCGGTTGAAGCATCAGGGCCGGACTTGAGGCCCGCAATAATCCCCGTAATAAAAAATCCTGCGGATGCCGATGCAAGTTGAACTGATGCAGAAGCCACTGCATACCGGTTAAAATATTCAATGAGAATAATCCGTCCCTGTAAAGGAAGGTGTACCCACGGTCCTGCAAGCAGGTAGGACAGATAGATTATTCCTGTCCATTGCTGACGCGTTGATACATCAACAGCGATGCTGCCAAGGGTCCTTAAGACAAGCGGTGTTATGATAAGGCCTATGCCCAGGAATCCTGTAGTTAACCTGAACAACTTTGAATCTGAAAACTGTATGGCAAAAACACACAGCACTGCGGTTTGAAGCACCAGAAGCACCAGCAGTACCACCACGACAACCTTTAATGCTTTTCTCATGCAACATGCTCCATTTTATAATTACCTGCCGACAGACTGCGGCTGCACGATAAAAATACATCATCACTGAATTCGTGTCCACAAAAAACATAACACATCGAGAACGTCAACATATTGTGACCAGAACCTTGTGCCGGCTGCGGTTAACATGAAAACATAAAAATTTATTGCCGCAAAACCGCAGGCATGCAGTAATACTATTGACAAATTGACCGACTAACCTAACGTATATTATAATAACCGGACATGAAACTCTATATATACACAGCATTATTATGCGCTTTACTCACAACAGGCGCATGTTCCGCCGGCAAAGGTTCCGGCAACTTGCCAGTCGCCTGCAAAGGGACAATAGACATATCAGGATGGGATTACCTGTTAAACGGTTCAGTCAATCTGAACGGTGAATGGGAATTTTATTATGGCCGGTTTCTTGAACCGGCGCACTTTAAAAACAATCTTACTCAAACACCTTCTTACATAAAGGTGCCCGGAGCATGGGACGATTTTGTACACGACGGCAGAAGAATCGGCAGCTTCGGGCATGCGACCTACAGGCTTACAGTTATAACGGGCAGCGACACTCCGCTTAACTTCAAGGTTATGCCTCCCAATTCCGCATATAGAATATGGGCAAACGGAACATTTTACGGTGAGTACGGCAAGGTGGCAGAAAAATACGACGACGAAGTTCCACGATACCAGCTTACAGTTCACACATTCAAACCTGTTGATAATAAGATAGAAATAATAATCCATGTTTCAAATCACTGCATCTATCTTGGAGGAATTCTGATACCCATAAGCGCGGGCCCTGCCGAGATTATTTACGGTGAAAAAACAAACAGGATCGCGCTGGACGTTTTTATTTTTGCCAGCCTCATAATCATAAGCATTTACTATATCGGCCTTTTTCTAATGCGAACATCGGACAGGTCAAATTTATACTTTTCGGTTTTTACACTCCTGCTTGCCGCAAGATCACTTGTTACCAACGAAATGTTCTTATACCAGATATTCCCCGATGCGAACTGGCAGATGATGTACAAGATTGATTTTCTTGCTACAACTCTCTGCGTGCCTGTATTTATATATTTTATCTACCTGCTCTACCCCGTTGCAATGGATAAACGCATCAGAATGTTTTTTGTTATATGCGCGGCCGTTTATTCTTTCATGATTCTGTTTTTCCCTGCAAGGGTATACAGCTCATACCTTATGGTTTACAACATTATCACCATCGCAGGCTGTTTTTATATTCTTTATATGCTGATAAAATCTGTCGCTGACAGGCAGGAGGGCGCGCAGATAGCCCTGCTCGGTTTTTTACTTCTATTCGCAGCGGTAATTAACGACATCCTTTCTGTTAATGACATAATACATTCAATCCAGCTTTCATCTGTCGGAGTCTTTATTTTTATTCTCAGCCAGTCCCTGATATCGTCGATGAAATTCGCCAACGCGTACAGGCGGGTAGAGGACCTTTCGCATAACCTTGAAATAAAAGTAAGAACCAGGACAGCTGAACTTGAGCACGAAAAAGAACTGCTCAGGATACGTAATTCAACTATCGAAAATGAGCTTACCATAGCAAAAAAAATACAGAAGCAGATTATCCCGCGACACAGCCCTGTAGAGAGTATCTATGCGTTTTATAAACCGATGGATAAAGTTGGCGGTGACTTTTACGACTTCCTCAAATACAGGGACAGCGAAAAAATCGGAATATTCCTGAGTGATGTTTCCGGGCATGGAGTACCTGCAGCATTCATTACATCAATGGTAAAAACAAGTATACTGCAGGCCGGTACCGACCGCGAGGACCCGGCATGCCTGCTGACCAATCTTAACGAACTTCTTCTTAACCAGACCGGCGGCCATTTTGTCACAGCTTTTTACGGCATATACACGCCATCCACAAGGGACTTTGTATTCTCCAACTCGGGGCACAATCCTCCATACATAGTGTCACAGGGATGCGTCAATACTATTGAGGGAAACAAATCAATCCCGCTTGCAATCATGAACAATGCATCTCTGGCATCGGGCAACAAACCACGGTCAAACAGCTCATTGACAATGGAGAAAGGCAGCAAAATTCTGTTCTACACGGATGGACTTACAGAGGCTGTCTCTAAAGACGGGTCCGGATTATTCTTCGAGGACATTCTTGAAGATGAACTCCTGGTAAAATATGCTTCGCTCCCGCCGGTGGAATTCATTTACAGTATATACAAGGAGCTGGTAAACTTCCACGGCTCGGAATCTTTCGAGGATGATGTATGTATGATCTGCATGGACATCGAATAGACTTGTAAAAAATGCGGGAAGCCGCAGCCTCACCGCATTCGTATTCAAAAATCTCATAAAGCCCGGAATTAAAGTTTAGCGATTCTCTCCATCGCGTTGATCACGTTATCCCTGCTGTTAAATGCGCTTATGCGGATGTAACCCTCTCCGCACTTCCCGAAACCCTCACCCGGGGTACATACAACCTGGCACCTGGTGAGCAGCATATCAAAAAATTCCCATGAATCACGCATGGTGTTTACCCAGATATAGGGGGAATTTTCACCACCGGTGCACTGGTAGCCGTACGATGTCATCTTCTCCCTTACTATCCTGGCGTTCTCCAGGTAACCGTCTACAATCGCGTTAACCTGCTTCTGCCCCTCTGCCGAGTAGACTGCCTCGGTAGCCTTCTGCACAGGGTATGACACACCGTTAAACTTTGTGGTGTGCCTTCTGTTCCACATGGCGTGAAGGGAATGCCTGTTGCCGGCGCTGTCATAGCCCATGCATTCCTTTGGAATTACTGTGAAGGCGCAGCGTGTCCCTGTAAAACCTGCAGTTTTCGAATAGCTGCGAAACTCAATGGCAACCTCGCGCGCACCGTCAATCTCGAATATTGAACGGGGAAGTGTTTTGTCCCTGACAAACGCCTCGTATGCAGCATCGTACAGAATGAGCGCCCTGTTTTCACGAGCGTAGTCAACCCATCTTTTAAGCTGTTCCTTTGTAATAGTTGCACCCGTTGGATTGTTAGGGTAGCAAAGGTATATAAGATCGACCTTCTCTTTCGGGAATTCAGGGACAAAACCGTTATCAGCAGTACACTCCATGTATACAAGCTTCTGATAGCGGCCGCCCACATTCTCACCTGTACGCCCTGCCATTACATTGGTATCAACATACACCGGATAGACCGGATCGGGAATTGCTATCGATATATCGCCTGCAAAAATCTCCTGAATGTTGCCGGTGTCGCATTTAGCTCCGTCACTTATAAAGACCTCGTCCGCGTCGACCTTTGCCCCCCTCTGCCTGTAGTCAAACTCGGCAACCTTCTCACGAAGAAAATCATAACCCTGTTCCGGCCCGTAACCCTTAAATGTGGAAAGATCGGCCATCTCGTCAACGCCCTTATGAAACGCCTCGATTATCGCCGAAGGCAGCGGCTGAGTCACGTCGCCTATACCCATTCGTATTACAGACTCACCCGGATTAGCCTTCTGATATTCAGAGACCCTTTTCGCAATTTCTGAAAAGAGGTATGATGATTTAAGTTTAAGATAATTTTCGTTAATGCGGATCATTGAAATTCCCCCTGAAGTTGTTTTACAGAACAAACCTGAAGTTTAATACTGTAAGTTTATTTAAAAACAGTTAATCAAATTTACAGCTTAATGTAATTCCAAATCCGTACCACTACTATCAGGTAATCCCGTGAGACGACCCGAGAAAGAGCCCGTATCCCGCCACCGGCACTTTTTCAAAATATACATTAAACGGCTTTAACTCAACAGCAAACTGCTTTAATAAAAGTGCTGATTATTTTTCTGTCAAGAGTTATGGCGCGGAGAAATTTTTTTTTTACACAGAGGAAATAATTACCGGGGGCAGGATTACACCACAAATACATCCTTAAGTATCATGTACGAACTGTTAAGCCGTTTCATCATCTCTTCTGAACCGCCGCACACATCCGGGTGGTACTTTGCCGCAAGCTCCCTGTAGCGCCTGCTTATTATTTTTCTGCAAGGCCTGTTTAAGTTAAAAAATTCCAGAGCCATGTCAACATCCCTTTTCCTGAAACTGTAAAGTCTAACACCTGACATTATTCTGCAGAGCAGATCCGAATCTCCGAAAGTAATATTCCCGGCGTCACAGTAAAAATCCTGCAGATAATCGAAGGTCATGCGGTTAAAAAAATGTTCGTAATCCTTTGCATGAACAGCACAGTAGTCACCGTCAGTTTCACAACCGCAGAATTTTCCCGCTTCCGGATCGTAATGCCGGCACTGCCCGCTCCCGGGAATCCGCAGCAGCCGTATGCGCATACAGTCAAGGTGAAGGTAATACCCCGAACCTCCGGCTGAAAATCTGAGTTTATAAAGCGCGTGGTAGAGCGAAAAATGTTTTACAAAAAGCGTGCTGCGGTCGCCCGCGCCGGTCAGCGGCATCAACTGGTTTTTAATAAGATCATGTTCCATTACCGGCCGCTCCTGCTTTAAAAGATATTCAAAAAGCTGCTTTCCGGGGATTGCTATAAGTTCAGGATTCATGTTGTTAAGTATGCTCATGGATTTCTATTTGTCAACTTTATACCTGCATATTCGGGGAGAGGGCAATTTTCTAAAATTTTGACTTGACAATATTTGACTAATCAAATATTGATGTTGCAAGCTTATTTTTTCATGCGACGCACCTGAGACGGGTAATGAACTTTAAAAAGATCTATAAAAAACGAGTAAAAAAAATATCGGGAAAGCTGGTGCTCTTTATATTCAGGCTCTTCCCTGTAATCGGTAAATTTTCCGGACTCCCTCTTGCCGGGCCGCGCCTTAAACGCATGATCAACCTTGATCCATCCGAACTGACCCAGAGCTATGTGCTAAGCCTGCAAAAAGATGTAACGGACAGGGCGCAGCAGGTAATTCTACCCGTTGACATGATGAAGCAGATGGTCATTGACTCCAGTTACAGGGCGATCATGACATCATGCCTCTGCCGCACGGCTTATGAATGCAAAAATTTCCCACGTTCACACGGCTGCATATTTATTGGCGAAGCTGCAAAAGCTGTTGTTAACAGGCGATTGGGACGTGAAGCCTCAATTGAAGAATCTCTCGCGCACATAGAAAAAGGGGCAGAACTCGGGCTTGTGGGCCAGGCTATGTGGGTCGAGGTTGAAGCATATATTTTCGGTTTTAAAAGGGAAGCGGGGGTTGCTCACTGGCTCGAGATATGCTTTTGCTGCCCCTGCTGCTGTTCCGCCTTCAAACTGATAAATGCCACAAACCAGATGGACATTAAAACGCGTTTCCGTTCTGTAGGATGGAAAGCGGAACTTTCCCTTGAAAATTGCGTGCAGTGCAGAAAATGCATTGAAACATGCCCGGTCAGAGCAATCAAATATGATGAGAATGAAATAATAATTCAGCAGGAATTGTGCATCGGCTGCGGTTTGTGCGCGGCTAAATGCGGTAAATCTGCGATAAAACTTAAACTTCAGACTCCGCTGCAGGGAACTATAAAGGACTACTTTAACAACGGCGGACTGACTGTAAAGATGTAAATTTATAATAGAGGTAAATTATGCTTAATCCTGAAAATATTGATGATTGTCTCAAGCCCGGAACTATAATAAACAGCGATCATCCCGACGTAATTAAATATGCCAATGACGCCCTTGACGGATCTGAATCATCCGACAGGGAAAAAGCTGTTAACCTCTATCTGAAGGTACGTGACGACATACGGTACAATCCATACCTTCCGTTTTACAGGCCTGAACATTACCTGTCGAGCAACGTAATAAAAAACAGAACCGGCTTCTGCATACCAAAAGCCGGGCTGCTCTGCGCTGTTGCTCGCGCATGCGGTATCCCCGCAAGAATAGGTTTTGCATCGGTAAAGAACCATCTTTCAACACGGCAGCTGCTTGAATATCTTGGAAGCGACCTTATTGTTTATCACGGATTTACCGAGCTGTGGATTGAAGGGAAATGGGTAAAGGCAACTCCGGCTTTTAATGCTGAGTTATGCCTGCTGCACAAGGTGCCGCCGCTGGAATTTGACGGCCTGCACGATTCCATTTTTCATGAATTCAACAGTGAGCAGAAAAAATTCATGGAGTACGTTGCGATCCATGGCGTCCATCATGATGTCCCCGTAGAGCTGATTGTGAACGAGTGGGAAAAGGCCTACGGCAGGGAAAGGGTTTTAAAATGGATAGCCATGTCTGAAGATACTGTAAACGGCCGGGATTTTACCAGAGAGGATATAGTATAATATTTTTCAGAATAATAATCACACAAACATTTAAAGGAATTAATATGCAAACCGAAAGAATAGAAGACAACATAATTTATGCCAGGGCAAAGTCAGGTACATACCCATTCAAACTTGATGTATGCCTCTATATTGCAGATGGAGTACTTATCGACGCCGGCTCAGCAAACATTCTTAAAGAAACCCGAACCCTTCTCGGTAATGAAAAAATAATCTGCGCGGCCCTTACACATGTACATGAAGATCACACCGGCGCAGCAGCCTGGATTAAAAAAAATATTAAAGTGCCTGTTTATTTACACCGCAACTCCATAGCAGAAGCATCTGTCAAATCGGACATACCGCTTTACAGAAGGCTTACCTGGGGGAACCGTGAAGGCTTTGAGGCTGATGCCATGCCACTGTTCATAGAAACAGAAAAACACAGGTTCGATGTAATAGACGCGCCCGGCCATCACAGGGATCATGTGGTCTTTCACGAAAAAAATTCAGGTTGGCTTTTTACAGGTGACCTTTTTGTAAGCCGCAGACAGGCTGTAGCCTTTAAAGACGAAAACATAAATGACGCGATAACTTCCATAACAAAAATTCTGCGGCTGGACTTTGAAACACTTTTCTGCGGGCACTCGGGGATCCACCATGACGGCAGGAAGAAACTTAAAGCTAAACTGGACTTCTTTACAGAATTCAGGGAACAGGTCTGCATGTTCCGGAAAAAAGGATTCCCGGACGAAGAAATTAACAAAAAGTTATTTCCCGGAAAAAATCTGTGGGAGTTTGTCTCAAGGGGTGAATGGTCCTCAATAAACATGATCAGAACGGTTTAAAACACGCACTATCATAAGGAGCTTAATTTGAACAATCGTCTTTTTTATCTTTTATCCAAAACGGAGAATGCGCTCTCTGTATATGTAAAGCAGCAATTTTCACAAAGCGGGCTTAAAGTCACTCCTGGCCAGCTTGGCATACTTTTTTTAATCAAAGCGGGCAACAGGCAATCCATGAGTGAACTGAGTCGTGAACTCGGCACAGATAATTCGGCTGTTACACGATCCGTTGACCGGCTTGAGCGTAGCGGCCTGGTAGCCCGTAACAACAGCGCCGACGACAGAAGAGAATACCTTATAACAATCACCCCCGCAGGTATTGCAGAAACAGAGAAAGCCGGAGCGGTTATAGCTGCAATAAATAAAAAAATTGAAAATGAATTCTCAAAGCGCGAACTTGACGAATTCAGATCCACTCTCCAGAAACTTGATTCTCTTTTCAGAGCCTGACGCAGCCGGTTTTCAGACTATTGGCTTATTGATTTTACGACAGTCCCGGCAACAGATTAAGTCTGCCGCAAAAAGCCGCGTTTACCGGACATTTTACGTTTTTAATCAGCGGAAAAAATATTTCTTGCGCAAATTTTTATTATGCAGTTAAATAAATCACTGGTAACCGGTACTGCTCAATAGATTCAGGGCGCCCCGGGACCGGCAGGCCGGATACACGCTATCCATAAAGGATGCAGTAAGTATATTTATTGCCGGAGGTTAAACCCGATGCAGGTGAATGAACGCAAATCAAGGCAGCTGGAGGTTATCGATGACCCGGATGAAATCTCCTCGCTAATTATGACCAGGCTTGCATCCAGAAACAAATTTATAAAAAATCCCTTCGAAAAAATTCAGGTATCCATCCGCGAATACAAACCGGATAAAACGCTCGATTTAATAACCGGCCCGGAATTTGTACCCGAGGGAAATTCGGTATCCATATACGCTCTACTCGAAAGCTTTATAGAAATCAACCTGGATATACTGGAAAAAATCGACGATGGCATGTTCCACTGCAGGATAGCGTCCATATACAAAGCAGTCAGCGGCCGCCGCGACCTGCGGTTTAAACTTAGCGATGACCAGGCAGTCGCAACCAACTTCAGGATTTCACGGCAGGCGCTGGATATTGGTTTATTCACAATCCCCACAAGCATAAAGGTCGTGCTCGACCAGTTTCATTCAACCAACTCCGCGATGAGCGATATAGTAAAAGTTGATATCTTCAAAAACGATGATAACGTATTGCTTAAAGGGGTCAAAAAGAGCCGTAAAGCCGCATACATTCACGACACATCAAATCCAGCTGATTACAGCCCGGAGGATGAGGATTTTCTTGACTGCGGTTCACTCTTCGGGAACGACCTGAACCAGTTCATAAAAAAGAACATCGAGAAGGGATACAAATCCATACTTATTACACCCATTCTCTACATCAATGAAGCAGAGAATGTAATTCCATTCGGTTATATACAACTCGTATCAAAATCTGAAGCTCTTACCTTTGAAACAGCTGAAAAACTCAGGGCTGATGCTGCCCGACTTGTTGAACGCATCAAAGATGCAAATACGGCGTTACTCTCTGTCCGGCAGGAGATTATCGACATCAGCAAAGGTGGAGCCAGACTGAAAATAACTGACACTGAGCTTAAAAAGCTCATACCCAAAGCACAGGGCTTTATATTTGACATAGTATTCAAGCTTGAGGTCCCGGTAACAGTTTACGCTGAAATCCGGTCTACCTGCACAGATGATAACGGGAACATGATCATTGGCCTGGACTTCCAGGGTAACTCTTCCAGAAAAAATGAAATGAAGAGGTTCTACTCATACCTTGAGCCCATGGAACGGGACTACAAGGCAAAGCTTAAAAAAAGTATCGGTAAATAGTTTTACTACAATATATTTCGCCTGCGCGCTTCGGCCATAAGTTCTTCGCGGAAGTCCGGGTGCGCCACAGCGATCAGGTTCCTGGCCCTCTGCCGCACAGACTGTCCCTTGATCTTTGCGGCACCGAACTCGGTTACAACATAATCCGCGCAGGAACGTGCAGTGGTTATAATCCCTCCCGGCGCTATGTTGGGAACAACCTTGGATATCATCCGGCCGTTATGCGACCGCGGAGTTGCAGTAGCCTTCATCGCTATTATCGAAACGCCCCCCTTTGACTGAAACGCCCCGTCAACAAAATCAAGCTGCCCGCCGGGATGGGTGTACTGTTTCCAGCCCATTGACTCGGAGCAGATCTGTCCGGTCAGGTCAACCTCGAGACATGCATTGATTGAAACAACTTTATCGTTCATACCTATAATATGGGGGTTATTTACAAAATCGACCGGATGGAATTCAACACCCGGGTTATCGTCTATCCAGTCATACAGCGCGCGGGTACCCATTGCAAAGGTGAATATTGACCTGTCTGGCATAAAGGTCTTTCTTCGATTAGTGACAATCCCCTCCTCCCATAGCTCGCGCATAGTGTCACAGGCCATCTCGGAATGTATACCCAGGTCCTTTACATGTGTATCAAGAAAAGCCTTTGCCACTGCATTGGGGATGCTGCCTATACCGAGCTGTATGGTTGACCCGTCCTTTACGAATTCCGCGCAGTACCTGCCGATTGTCATCTCCTCTTCGCTTATGGTCGTGGTTTCGGGTAGAACTGACAGATCCTGGTCCTGCTCGACTATGGCATTAACGTCTGTAATATGAATATAGTTTCTTCCGCGGCTGCGCGGCACCTGGCTGTTCACCTGGACAAGAACCTGGTAACGCTTATCACCATCACGATGTTTTTTGGCGGCGTTGAGCGCAATCGACAGCGTGGCATCAGCGCCAAGGCCCAGGCAGAAGTAGCCATGTCTGTCCATGGGCGTTACCATGAGCATGGCAACGTGCATCGGCCTGAAATTTTCGTCTGTATAGATTTTCGGCAGTTCGCAGAAACGATTTGGCGTCATGGTAAAATCACCGCTCTGCACTTTAGCCCTGCATACGCTGGGATAGCCACAGTCTATCTTTATGTTTGATTCGCGGTTCTGATCGTACCACTTAAGTTTAGGCTGTATATCGACAATCTGGTTAATGGTGATATCCTCTACTTCATGTTCCCTTTCGAGCAGGGCGTTAACCAGGGCTATGGGCACAGGTACGGCAATTCCGCACCAGACTTCGGTTCTGTTCATCACATTTTTAACAGCCTCCGCTGCTGTCATAAGTTTCTGCCTGTATATCTCCCGTACATCCATACTGTGTCTCCGGTTCTGTTTGTTTGCTGTAAAAATTCCTCTGAATCCTTTACAAATTTACACTTTCTCTTCAATACAGTCAATTATTTAAATAGATGTTATAAATGCCCATTGAATAAAACACTGCCCCGGTGCAATAATCATATATGGATATACTTTATCTAAACTCAGGCAATGTACACCTGCTCGATTATATCATGGTACCCGCATGGGTAATAGTAAACAGCAGAAAATGCTTCGGGAACCGCATAACAGCAGGGCAGGTTATGCCCGATATTGCGGATTTACAGAAAATTCTCTCCGCGCGTCTCCCCGGCAATAACGAGTTCAGTATAAAAATACGCGGCAGGAAGATCATGGCTGCGGTCATCCGTCACGATGAAAACAACCTTATTGCCGCCAGCATAAAATAT
>JAAYBQ010000149.1 GCA_012730035.1 Spirochaetota bacterium | reverse complement strand
TTCACTTTCAGGATTGATCTGGCCCGCTAGAACCTTAACATAGTTGAACCTCCCGGCGTACTGGTCAATGGCAGTTTTCCAGACAACTGCAGCAAGCGAACCTGCCGGATCACACTTAACCTGAACTTCTTTGTCCCGGTGAACCTGATCTATACCATTGTAAACTCTTTCAGTATCAGGGGCTGGCACAAAATTTTTAATGACACGTATAAGATTTTTTATTCCTACCACTTTCTGAGATGATCCGCATATAACGGGAGTCAGTTTTGCATTTTTCAGCTGAGCGGTAATACCAAAGATAATTTCTTCTTTTGTCAGTTCCTCTCCGCCAAGAAACTTTTCTATGAGTTCATCACTTCCTTCTGCAGCAAGTTCGACAAGGTTCATCCGCTCAAGCTCGACAAGTTCCTTAAAATCCGCAGGTATTTCGCCGATGGTAACATCCTTCCCGTCACCTTTGGGAGTATAGAGTTTCATTTCAAAAGTATCAGCTATCGCAGAGAACTTATCACCCTCGCCAACTGGAATACAAAGTGTGGCAACATTCACGCCAAGGCTGCTTTTTAAATTCTCGATAACCTTTCCGTAATTCGCTCTCTCTTTGTCCATTTTGTTGACAAAGATAATTCTCGGTATATTGTTTTCGGTCAGGTATCTCCAGGCCTTTTCAGTTTCTATCTGTACCCCGTCAACCGAGTCAACCACAAGCACAACAGCCTCTGCGACCTGCATTGCCGCCCTCTGGTCACCTACAAAATCCGAGGTTCCAGGTGTATCAATTATATTTATTTTAACATCCTCGAATTCAACAAATCCCATGGAACTTTTAATCGAGATTTTTTTCTCCTTCTCGTCTTCATCAAAATCCGAAACAAGGGTCCCTGCATCAGCGTTCCCCATTTTATCGATTTTTCCGCCAACAAAAAGCATTGCCTCAAGCAGCGTTGATTTTCCCGTTCCACCATGGCCGATTATCGCGACGTTCCTGATTTGACCGGTTTTATACTCCTTCAACATTAAAGAACCTCCTGGATTATATCCTGCACATATTGATTATTTTTTAAATAATTATCATTACCGGATTCAGACAGCCTGCGCCGGAAAACTGCACCCGGTACAATTTCAACAATATTATTGAGACTGTATGGCATTGAATCCTTATACGCAAAAAATTGCCCCTGCTTTAACAGGAGCAGCCTGTGCGAAAAGATTGACAATATTCTATAAAAAAATATAGATGCTTATTTTTTTGTAAAGCCTTTTATTTAACACGGGTTGTTCCCTGCAAAAATAAAATCAATTCCTGATAAAGAGCCATTTTACAACCCTGTACGTTCCATAAAACAGATACCCCAATGGTCCAGGTTTGACCTCCTCTTCAATTCTTACGCTTATGGTTGAATACCTTGCCAGGTGCGAAAGCCTGTTAATCTGCCCTTTAAGCTCCTCTATCTCAACATTGAGCCTTTCAAGTTCACGCTCGACCTCAAGAGCGGCAGGGACATTTTCAGCCCTCTTGAGCAGCTCAAGATAACGGTCTCGTGCTTTTATTTTATTATCAAGCCTTATCTGTGTATCCCGGAATGTTCCTGTAACATCCTCACTGAATATCCTGACTTCGGCGTCTTCATCTGACTTTTTAATTTCCTCAACGGCACTGTCAAATTTGTCCGCCTGAACCCTGATTACCACAAGCCCCGAGGATGTGCTGACAACATAGCCTCCGTAAGTTGCAGCAAGTGATGTTATGCGCGACGAGAGCGCATCTGTATCATCAGTCTCGATTGTAATGTTTGCGTTAAACAGAATCACTCTGCCCGATGAAGGAATAGCATCAACTTCAGATTCAACGGCAACCTTGTTACTATCGGTATTAAAAGCAACATCAGTTCCACGCTGGTTGGATGCAGAGGTACTGCATCCGGCAAAGAACATAACTGCGACAAGCAGTTTGAAGAATTTCATAAAGCACCTCGATTTAAAAAAACTTTCAGTGTTCGTGATACTTTTTATAAAACAACGAACATAGACAAAACTTCTCAGCCCTGAGTAATAGACTTACATTTTTTTAATCATTCTGTGACCGGGTCATAGACTTTACTCAATCGGCACTACGACCGTCAGCGTTTACCCTTAAATACAGGTAAAAGGCATATCCGGCAATAACAGAAATAAATAATAAGGTAATATAAAGAATAATATCACCGGCACATGAATAAAAAGTCTTAATGTTTCTTTCAGGATAGACCGTTCCTGTCATGTGCCCTTTAGTAAGATAAGGCATTGTGGCAGTAATCCTTCCCTGAGGATCAATCACTGCGCTTACGCCGTCATTACCGGCACGCACCACCCAGAGCCCATTCTCAATTGCCCTGAAAATTGAGGCAGAAAAATGCTGGTAATGTCCGCCATAACTGTCAGTCCAGCCGTCATTTGTTATGTTGACAAGAAAATCGGCTCCCATTTGAGCGTACTCCCTGCAGAGCCTGTAAAAAATTCCTTCATAACACACAAGAGCCCCGAAGTTATATCCCTTCACAGTGAAAAGCTCCGGATTTTTGCCGGGGACAAAATCAGACCCGCCGAAATGAGTTGCGATTCTTTTAACAAAAGGGAGCCATTTTTCATAGGGGAACCATTCACCAAAGGGTACAAGGTTGATCTTGGGATAGCTCTGCACCACCCTGCCGTCACCGTCTATTAGCACGGCATTGTTCTGGGGGTAGTATCGTATACGCCTTTCCTCCTTTACAGGCACCAGTCCGATTTCACCGGTAAGAAGAGGCCTGTTTATAGCCCGTAAATATTCGCCCAGCCTCACATCGAATGGGTCATGATCATTGACCTGTGCCCTGAATGAAATAAACTCAAGTGTGGCCGATTCGGACCAGATTATAAAATCCGGATTGTCCGGAAGAGATCCATCGGTGTAATGAATAAGCTCATCAAGATAAAAAAACTTTTTTCTGTCCCAGTTATCCCAGGGTGAAATACCGGTCTGCACTGTTGAAACCTTTAGTCCCTGGCCGGCTGCAGACTGAACATTGTGTAAAAGCCGGTATGTTCCGGCAGCAGTTGCAGCCATGACAAAAATGATAACTGAAATAAGGGCAACTCCCTCGATCCTGATTATTGCCCGCCTGAAATTGCCGAGTCCTGCGGCAGATGCGATAAAATCAGAGACGCACATATTAAACATAATCATTATAAAATTTATACCCAGAATACCTGTAACCGATGCCATCTGAATAAATGGCGTGAACATATACTGCGAATAACCTATATAAGGCCAGGGGAACGCAAGAAAACCGATTGACTGTATGTAATCCACGATTATCCAGACAGAGGGATATATCAGAATACGGAGTGCCCTGAATTTACTGGAGAGAAATTCCGCGAGTATAAATTTTATGGTTAAAAAAGCAGAAAGGCTTGGAACCAGAAAAAAGACTATTACAAAATAACCTCCCGGTTCCTTGGCTCCGAAATTTCCGATCCAGCCGTATGTCAGGTAGTTCCCAAGAAGCCCGGTAAGAAAAACCGCAAACATTATATCTTTAAGATTACGGCCGCGGACATAGATCATAACAGGCACAAAACATATCCAGGCAAGGGGGAATGAATATTTTAAAACCGCCATGTCGTATGATGGAAAAGCCAGGAACATTAACAGTGCGGTAACAAGATACCAGTGCTTGGCAGCAGATTCAGCCGGTTTAAACATTTAATTCACCTTATAGCCAGATTTTAATTTTTCGCATCAGTTCGGATTTTTTATCGGAGCAGGCCCGGAATCCCTCCGCTATAATATCATAAGACCTGTAAAAATCCATAGTCCCGAACGACAGCAGATCAGGCTCAACAAGAACTGTGGGCTTTGAATATTTCAGGATATTCTGAGTATTAACGTATCCCATTATATCTATGGACTGGGACATCACTTCAAAAATACTCGGATAGTACTGCTTTCCCTCATTTTTAGAGAGCCATTGTTCAATATTTTTAAACCAGGTCCTGGCAGGTTTTTCGTCAGGTACGGCTATGCCGCGCTTTCCATCAACTGTGTCAATTTCATCTTTCTTCAGGATTCCAATCTTTTTCCCCTGCCTTCTGACAAAATCACTCATGGGCGCGTAGGGAAGCCCGGGGTGAAGGTTGGAAGCTATGGTTAACCCTGCACCCATTGTTTCGAGTACATCCACGGGCAGCGGATTTGCAACTCCACCATCAATCAAAAATGAACCTCCATATACAACTGGAACAAAAACACCCGGTATAGATACGCTTGCCCTGACTGCCTCAAGAACATTGCCCCTGTTAAAAATAACGGACTTACCCGTGTAATAATCTGTGGCAACAATTGAAAGAGTTATGAGCATATCCTCGATATTTGCATCAGCCGGTATGTATTTTTTCATGAACCTGACAAAATCATTTCCCTTTAAAAGCCCGGATTTAGGCATTGTGATGTCCAGGATACCAAAGAGCTCCTTCTTGGAAAAATGGAGCATGTCATCTTTAAGTCTGGAGAGATTGCCGCAGCAGTAGACAGCACCCACTACAGCACCAATACTTGAACCTGCAATCATGTTTACAGGTATTCCCAGACCCTGCAGGTACTCAATTACAGAAATATGCGCCAGGCCCTTTGCACCACCGCTGCCAAGTGCAAGGCCGACTTTTCTGTTCCTGAAAATTTTCAAGGGATTGAACATATCATTCTCCTGCAGTGCACTGTTTTTTTTGCACCAGGTAACGGTTAAGGTCAAATAATTTTCAAAGAATAATCCACTTTATTTAAGTGATAATTTCCAGTAATTATTACTTGTGATATTTTTAGTGTAAAAAAATTTTTATCCTGCGGCAGATTAAGGCAACCGGGTGATTTGAACAATTTATCCTGCAAAAAGATTATTCAATTCAAACTGAATAAATTCATTAAAAAAATAAAAACTGTTGACACTTGAAGGTGGTCGATTAAGTTTGCTTCACGATCGCGCGGTGGAGCAGTTGGTAGCTCGTTGGGCTCATAACCCAAAGGTCACAGGTTCAAGTCCTGTCCGCGCTAATAAATGGCGGAGTAGCTCAGTCGGTTAGAGCACACGGCTCATATCCGTGGTGTGGGGGGTTCGAGTCCCTCCTCCGCTAAGTGGAAGGGCAATACACATTGCCCTTTTTTATTGCCTTTTATACACTTCAAACCTGTTGCGGCCATTCTCTTTAGCCAGGTAGAGCGCTTCATCTGCCATCTTAAGAAGATCCTCGTGGGAAATAAACTGGTTATTTTCATCACCTGCCACACCAAGACTTATGCTTACTTTTTTTTGAGGCACCGATTTTTCATGCGGAATATCAAGAGCAATAATATTTCTGCGAATCTCTTCGGCTATGACAACTGCACCCTGAATTGCCGTATCTGGCAGAATTATAATAAACTCCTCACCACCGTATCTCGCGCAGAAATCACCGGGGCGCTTTAGCGTTCTCTCTATAGCCTGTGCCACACTGCGCAGGCAATCGTCTCCGCTGCTGTGTCCATACAAATCATTAAATTGTTTAAAATGATCTATATCACCCATAATAATTGACAGAGGCCGCCTGTCACGCCTGCTCCTGTTAAACTCCTGCATAATCCTTTCAGAAAAACTTCGCCTGTTAGGTATGCCCGTAAGCGCATCAAAAAGCGCCTGCCTCTGGATAACCGAATAGGCCCTGTCGAGCCTGTTGCCCGCAAATATTATTCCGCCCAGCCCGGCAAAAAGACCAAGAGTATGACCAAGTATCAGCCATAATATGTGCGGACCCGGATTGAACGGCATCATGATGCTTATGCCGCCGCGGATATCTCCCACCCTGTACCCCTGCTTTGCGTGACATGCAAGACAGGATTCTTCTGTAACAAGCGGAGCCATGTAGAAAAAAGGTCCGCCCCTGCTGCCTGACAGCATCAGCCCTGTCTCCTTTTTACCATTTTCAAATTCCCTTAATGCTGCCTCTTCACGGGCCGTTGGCCTGTTCTCAGGTCTCAGGGGATTAAGGCTTGTAATATGAAACTTAACGTCCTTTTTTTTTACGGCAATTTCAGAAACCTGCCGTGTCATAAATGCAGGATTAACCTTTGTAAGCGTCAGTTTGCTGCTTACTTTTATATCGCGAATTTCTGTTTCAAGCCATGGGTTGGGTTGAGTATCTGCGGTTACAGGAACATATACCCCTCCATGCATGGCATTCCATGCACGGAAAAGTACAATCTGCTGAAAATGAGTTCTCGCCACCTGAAAGGCCAGGCGATCAAGGTCTCTCTCAAGATTATAGTTGTTCCATAAAAATGAAACAAGTGTCAGAATAATCCATATAACGCATGCAATAACAATATTCTTTTTCATCCGGTTCACTTTTTACTGTTTTTTTCATATCAATTGTTTTATTAAATATACAGATCATTACGAAACTTATCAACTACAAAAACAACTCCATATTTACAACTGTAAATCGAGCACTAAATCTACCAATGTTTCTTTAGCTCCCGGGCTACATGCTCTGGCTCAAGTGTACTCATCGGTTCGTTATGAATCATCTTCATGTAGTTTATCTCTGAAGTGTCAAGCGGGGGAATGCTGGTTCTGGGACACATGCGCAGGTGAGGCATAAAACCCTTATTGCCGATCACAAAAAATATCGAAAGGTTAAAACTGACCATATTTATAGCCGCGATAAATTTAAGCACCTTCAATATCCCCGTAACGAGCGCGTCAAGCCTCTCGTCATGTAAATCGGACGGTTCAATATAATTCGGACTTATAGCCATCACGTCAAATATTCCCTGCGGTGCAAAAGCCACTAACCATGAAAAAAAACCGTCATCAGAAAGAAATCTTTCACCTGCTGAATTTTCATGATCAACAAGTGATGCAAAAAGATTACCGTTAAAATTAGCGGAATTTTTTAAAACATCGCTGCAGTAATTAGTTGATACAGATGAAGCGGTAACCTGCAGGTGCGGGTGTATTATGGAGCTACCGGCAAGAGGCAGAAAATTCCAGTTGACTGACTGGAACACGGCAGCCGGCTGACCGATCAGAACATCTTGAAGAAATTCCACGCAACAGGAAACCGCGTTAACCAGAAGTTCATTAGTAAAACTGTCAATCCCAGTAAAATGTTCACGCGTGATCACCGTAACAGCACCGTTTTCATCATAAGGGAAAGCGTTGGGAAAACATACAGCCTCACCTTTGCTGTAACGGCCGCTGCTGAATAATTCAGGATTAAATTTTGGTGTAATCTTTTCAATATTTTCAGGACAGAAAGGGCA
>JAAYBQ010000148.1 GCA_012730035.1 Spirochaetota bacterium | reverse complement strand
TGTTGCTGTTCCTCTTATTTTGCTTGCCCCTTCTCTTAAAAAGATGACCCTTATTATAAGCATAGATGAATCCGACATTGGAAGTATCAAAAACGGCCAGCCGGTGTACTTTAGTGTCAGCGCGTTCCCGGATAAAAAATTCTACGGTTCAATAAGCCAGGTAAGGATTAATCCTGTAAAAACCGGGGGACTTGTTACCTACCAGGCCCTGGTTGTATGCAGTAACGATGAGGCTATGCTTAAACCGGGCATGACTGTAACCGCTACTGTTATTATTGATGAAAGAAAAAGTGTTCTTGCTGTTTCAAACCAGGCATTCATGGTCAATCCTGACGGATCAGCGGCTTCGGGCGCTGAAAAATTTCTGTGGAAAAGGGACGGTGTACTCGGCAGCCAGTCTTACAAAAGGATTAAGGTCAAAACAGGCCTTATGGGGGACATGTTCACGGAAATTACACAAGGTGTCAGCGAAACTGACGAGATTATGACAAAAATACGGGAAGAGAAATAGACAAGCAGTTATGATCGACAATATTATTGAAATTAAAGACCTTGTAAAGATATACAACCTGAGCGAAGAGGTCAGTGTCCAGGCGCTTAAGGGTATTAATATATCTTTTAAAAGGGGTGAATTTGTCGCGATAATGGGCTCATCCGGTTCCGGCAAGTCGACATTTATGAATGTACTGGGATTTCTTGATACACCCACATCCGGCCTCTACATGCTTGACGGGATAGACGGCAGCAGCCTTAACAACGACCAGAAAGCTGAAATACGCAACAGGAAAATTGGATTTGTTTTCCAGGGATTTAACCTTCTTTCAAGAACATCGGCACTTGAAAATGTTGAATTGCCCATGTTTTACAGGGGTGGATTTTCGCAGAGGGACCTTACTGCAAAAGCTAAAAGTCTTCTCGATTTGGTCGGGCTTTCGGGCAGGTACCATCACCATCCCAACAACCTTTCTGGCGGGGAACAGCAGCGCGTGGCCATTGCCAGGTCCCTTGTTAATGATCCGGCTATTATTCTTGCGGACGAGCCTACCGGTAACCTCGATTCGAGAAATACCGAAGAGATAATGAAGCTCTTTACAAGGTTGAACCGTGAAACAGGTATATCCATTGTTATGGTTACCCATGAATCTGATGTTGCCGAGTTTTCAGACCGCAAGGTACTCTTTAAAGACGGGGAGATCATAGATGATTCACCTGTCAGAAGAAAAAAGATTGTAAAAATCAGCAAGCGCAAGATGTAGGTGCCTCCCCGGTATTCAACAGGTTCAGCAGTTCTCCTGCCTTAATAAAAAAACTACAGTATTAATTCCTTAATTATTTTGTAGTATAAAATGTTTTCAGGAATAATTAAAAAAATTATGTCTTTTTGTTACAAAAAAATTCATGTTTATTAAGACATAATTCACCGCATCCGATAATGTTAATGTAATCAGAACGGCGGCTTAACAGCGATTCCACGGTAATGCATTGCGCAATAGCCGTATGTTTGCTTAAAAAGCAGCCTTTATCAATCAATCGATGAGTTTTATTTCCTGGTAAACAATCACATGTAGGGGGTAAAAACATAACAGCAGGAGAATCCCGGTGAAAGAAGTTGTGGCGATAAAAAGGTTTAAAAAATTCCTTCAGGTGGAAAAGGGTCTCTCTCAGAATTCAATTTATTCTTACACTTATGATCTGAAGAAATTCAGCGAATTTCTGTCGCAAAAGGAGAAGGATATTCTTGACGCGACACAGGATGACATCCAGCAGTTCCTGAAATATGAAAAAATAAACAGGAAGAACTCCACCAGGACACTTGCCAGGTCTCTTGCTGCCATACGCCAGTTCTACAATTTTATATCAGACACGGTTGACGTGCAGATTCAGAATCCCACTGAAAAGATCGAGACTCCCCATGTTGAAAAGACGCTTCCGGATTTTCTTACCGTAAATGAACTTAACCGGCTTTTCAGCTCAATTTCTGAGGATGACTGCTACGAGCTTCGCGACAAGACAATTTTTGAGCTTCTCTATTCAAGCGGGCTTCGTATATCAGAGGCGATCATGCTGACCACTGCCGATGTCGATTTTGAAAATGCAATCGTGAATGTAATAGGCAAGGGTGACAAACAGAGGATGGTTCCCGTCGGCAAGGAGGCTCTAAGGCTGCTTTCAAAATATATCAAAGAATCACGTACTGCAATCATAGGGAGCAGGGAGAGTGAATACCTCTTCGTCAGCAAGAAGGGCTCGCAGCTGAACAGAAAGTCCGTCTGGAGGCTTCTTAAGAACTACGTCGCAAGGACCGAGATACAGAAAAATATTACTCCTCATACGCTGCGCCATTCATTTGCCACTCACCTTATAGAGAACGGAGCGGACCTCCGGTCTGTGCAGGAACTGCTTGGCCACATGGACATATCTACCACTCAGATATATACTCACATGGCAAGAAAACAGCTGCAGAAAATTCACAAAAGCTTCCACCCCAGGGGATAAGATGGAGGGGAATATGAGATTTTCAGCAATAAAGGCACTGCTTTTTGCCGCAGTGGCAATTACGGCATTTTCGTGTACACCATCTGAAAAGTACCTCAGGCAGAAGGGCCTCCCTTCGGGTTATGAAAACAATTTCGTAAGGGTACTGGTCTCTGTTGAGAGCAAAGCCTTCAGGATAAACTCAAAGTCGGCCCTGACCGTAAAGCAGGGTAAAACAGGCAGGCTGCTTTACGACATGAAGGACGGCAGGCTGGTCTTTTACCCGGAAAAAATGGACGGCATCTATATTGTTGAATCAAAAGGGGAACCTGTCTTCATTAACGGCAGGGGTTACAGGGGGAACTTTGAGCTGCACAGCGTATTGGGCAAAATACATGTCGTTAACGTGGTGAACATCGAGGAATATCTTTACAGTGTTGTTCCATCCGAGATGCCCTCATCGTGGAACATCGAAGCGCTTAAGGCGCAGGCAGTTGCATCACGCACTTATACTTATTATTATCTGCTTAAGGATGATTCAAGAAAAATTTACGATGTCGATGCTACCACCAGCTTCCAGGTTTACAAGGGTATATCCGCAGAGACTGACAGTTCGACATCGGCGGTGCGCGCGACATCGGGAGTTATTATGACCTTTGATCACGCGCCCATACTGGCATATTTCCATTCAACCAGCGGCGGAAAAACCGCTGACGACAAATACGTATGGAAGGGTGAGGACCTTCCTTATCTGCAGGGGGTTAAGTGCACGTACAGCAGTGAATCCCCCCATTACGAATGGCAGCTTAAACTTACGGTTAATGAAATTGAAGGCGCGTTAAGGCAGAAGTACGGGATGGCTGGAAAAATCAGGGGGATATCCTTTAAAAAATATGATGACCGGGTGTACGAGGTTGTTATAACACATGAGCACGGGACGATTACAATGTCCGGGAACGAGTTCAGGATTATGATTTCACCTTCAAAACTGAAGAGTACCTGGTTCAGGTCAGAAAAGAAGGGGAGCACGCTTTATATTTCGGGCAGGGGCTGGGGCCACGGAGTGGGCATGTGCCAGTGGGGCGCAAGGGGCCGCGCGGAAGCAGGCCAGAACTACAGCCGTATATTGGCTGCCTACTATAAAGGGATTAATTTTACAAAAATATCCAATAATTATCTTGCAGATATAAAAGGGCGCGCTAATCGTGTCAACTGATGCCGCAGAAAAAAACACCATACTCGCTGCAGGATTTTATATACGACCTGCCTGAAGAACTTGTCGCGCAGGTCCCTTCGCCAGGGAGGGACTCTTCGAGGCTCTTTGTCCTTGACCGCGGCAGCGGTAAATCTACACACACCATGTTCAGTTCCATTCCCGGTTACCTCAGGCCCGGAGATATACTTGTTTTTAACAACGCGCGTGTAATCAATGCCAGGATATTCTGCAGGCGTGAAACCGGCGGCAGGGTCGAGGTTGTTCTTGCGGAGAACCTCGGTCCGCTCTCATGGAAAATAATATGCAACAGGACTGCGAGGATCAGGAGCGGTGACCGGCTGCGGCCTGAACAGGATCCCTCAATCTTCCTGGAGGTGACAGGTCGTGAAGGTGAATACCTTATTGTTGAAACATCAGTCCCCCTTGATCCCGGGCTTCTTGAGAGGATCGGGGTGGTTCCGCTGCCCCCGTACATAAGGCGTGAGGCTGACAGGGCGGACAGCGAAAGGTACCAGACAGTATATGCCGCAAAAAGCGGAGCAGTAGCCGCGCCTACGGCAGGACTGCACTTTACACACGGGATTCTGGAAAGCCTGAAGTCCATGGGCATAACCATGGTCTTCACAACGCTCTTTGTTTCATGGGGAACGTTCAGCCCTGTGCGCGAAAACGACCTGTCGCTTCATAAAATGCATTCTGAAAAATACATACTTGACCCCGGCAGCGCGGCTGTAATAAATTCAGGAAGAAAAAGCGGCCGCAGGATTGTTGCCGTGGGTACAACAGCGCTCAGGGTTCTTGAGTCGACGTTCAGGGATGGCGAAAATGTTCCGGGCGAAGGGGCTACGGATATTTTTATATACCCTCCCTGTCAAATAAAGTCGGCTGATGCGCTGCTTACAAACCTGCATACGCCCGGCTCTACGCTGCTTATGCTGGTCTGCGCCTTTGCCGGTTACGAAACTGTCATGGCCGCCTACGGCGCGGCTGTGCGTGAAGGTTACAGGTTTTTTTCGTACGGTGACGCCATGCTGATTATCTGATGAGGGTTATAAATGAAGGTACGTGATCTTGTGAGTGAGCTTAACGCTGTTTACCCCGAGTCGTTCCAGGAGAATTACGACAACACCGGGCAGCAGGTAATCTTTCCCGAAAGGGATATAAGCGGTGTATGTGTTTCGCTCGATGTCGAAATGCGTGTCATTGATGATGCTGTGAGTAAAGACTGCAATATGATCATCGCTCACCATCCCTTAATATTCAGGCCGGTTAAAAAAATAGTCGAAGGCGAGGCAAGGTCATCCATGCTCATAAGCCTTGTGAAGAATGAAGTTTCTCTTTATGCCATGCATACCAATTATGATAAATTCATGTTCAGTTATCTTGCCGATGAGCTGGGGTTTCCCGGGAGCAGGGTTCTGTTCAGGTCCGGGGATAACGGCGACGAGAAAGGTTTCGGCTCTTTTGCCGTGGCCGGCAGTGCCATCAGGTTAAGTGACCTCCTTGCCAGGGTAGGCTGGCCCTTGGCCTTGAATACCTGCTCTATTCGGGCGATGAGCAGATTGAGATAAAAAGTATAGCCTTTTTGAACGGTTCCGGCGGGGGATCGGTTGAGAGGGCAATACAGGCCGTACACCCGGACTGCATTATAACCGGGGATTCAGGTTACCATCATGCAAGGTATGCCATTGACAGCGGAACAGCGCTGATTGAAGCGGGGCATTTTGGTACCGAAATTATTTTTAAAAAGATGCTTGCTCAAACCATTACAGGTATTATGAAGGCTAACGGGGAAAAAACGCCTGTAATAATCTCCGGAATGGAAAAAAATCCCTTTAAGCTGTATAAATGATGAATAACGACAGAAACATAATGCTTGACCTGCAGGATCTCTGGAACTCGGTGATGAAACTTGAAGCCGAGGCTGAACGTAGCCGTAAATCAATCGCGCTCTGGGAAAGCCGCAACAGGGAACTTGCCGCTGAAACTGCAAAGGCCGAGAACGATTATAAGAACATCAACCTGAAGATAAAACAGGAAGAACTCGACCTGACCTCAATCGAATCCAGGATTGAAAAATCCGAAACCAGGCGCAACATGCTCAAATCAGAAAGGGAGCTTGAAGCGCTCGATTCAGAACTTTCCAGGCTCAGGGAGGACCGTGACTCACGGGAGACATCGGTCTTTACAATGATGGAAAAATCCGACGAGCTTAAAACCAGGCTTGATGAACTTAAGGTAGAGCTCGCTGAATCGGAAGTGCAGACAGCAAGGGATATTGAAAGCCTTAAACAGAAGATCGTTACGCTTACAGGTGAATCACAGGCTGCAAGAAAAAATTTCAGCGAGCTCAGGGAATCACTTTCGCCTGCGGTTAAATCAAGGTTTGAAAAACTTATTGTATCAAAGGACGGCATAGCCATAGCAAAGCTGAACGGTGAAACCTGCACGCACTGCAACTGTCTTGTCCCGTCATCTGTGGCTTCAGGGCTTCAGAAAAATTCTTATGCGACCTGCACAAACTGCGGCCGTTTTCTTTACCAGGGCTGATTCTGATATTACCGGAGAGTACTATATGCTGCTCAGCATAGACAGGGTTTTGCAACTGCTTGCCGAAGGTAAGTCTATTGAAAAGATTTCCGAACTTGCCGATTGCGGGACCGCAGATGTTGTGAGTCTTATAGAAGAGGCCCGTGAACTGATCCACAGGCACGAAAAAGCCTCCGGCCGCAGAAAGCTGATCATTAAAAATAAAAAATCTGCCGATCAAAAAGGACCCGTCAGCGCTGATGATGAGGTTTCGCACGAGGTTATGAGCGGCACAGAGCTGGCGGCAATACCGGTCAGTGCTTCGCTCACAATGTATATACACGGCATGTCTGATCCCGAATCGGGGAACGCCGGTATAGGCATAGTAATATTTGATCACGAAAACAGGCAGGTAGGCAAGGTTAGTGATTTTGTGGGGCGCAGATCCGAGGCGGCTGCCGAGTATGTGGCGCTCATCCGCGCGCTCAAACTTGCCGAGTACTTCAGGGTAAGCGAACTTAAAATACGCACCGATTCCGGCCGCATGGTGCGCCAGTTCAGCGGAGGGCAGGAGATAAAGAATGCCACGCTCAGGGGGCTCGCAGACCAGGCTTCAGTTATTACAGACAGAATCGGTCATTTCAGGCTGGAACTGATCCCCCGCAGCCAGAACGACAAGGCTGATTTCCTGGCCAGAAAGGGCTCGGAAAAAAGCAGGTAGGCCTATGAAGTCAGCATGGCAGGTTACAGACAGTGATATGGCTGAAGTCCGCGCACTGGCTGATGCATGCGGAATAGACATGCTGCTTGCCTCCATTCTTTACGGCAGGGGAATGCGTACACCGGTTTCTGTTTCCGGATTCCTGAATCCCTGCCTGAGCGACCTCCATTCACCCTTTCTTCTTGACGGAATGCATGATGCCGTTGCACGCATAAAAAAAGCTGTGAGTTCCGGCGAAAAGATAGCCATATTTTCAGATTCAGACATTGACGGCATCACATCCCTTGCAATAATCCACAACCTGCTGAAAAAACTTAAGTCACCAGCATATAGACGTTACCCGCGAGACAAAGAGGGCTACGGCCTTATGCGGGGAATTGTCGATGAGTTCAGGGCCGGGGGAATAACGCTTGTTATAACAGTTGACTGCGGTATAAGGGATATTTCCGAAATAGAATATGCCAGGGACTGCGGCATAGACTTTATAGTGACCGATCATCATGAGCCCGATACCCGGCTTCCTGCTGCGATACTGATTAATCCCAAGCTTGACAAAAGTTCTTACCCCTTCAAGGAGCTTGCCGGCGTGGGGGTTGCCTTTAAACTTGCGCATGCCATGCTTTGGAGCTACCAGGTAAGCTATAATGTGCGCTTTGTAATAATAAGTTCATCCGACGGCGGGCTTAATTATACATTCATAAAAAACGGAATTGTGACGGTCAATGATCCGCTTGAATACTCGCGCGTTGAATGGTTCGTGTCATCCGTTCTTCTGCCGTCAGATCACGTGGTGCTGGCCGGCTGCCGGGATGAAGTCAAAGAGCTTGTTTCGTCGCACGGAGTGCTTGTTGTTTCCGAGCTTTTCAGGCTGGGTAACAAAATTATGGACAGGGACTACCGGTCGCATGATGCGTGCATTAAAGGCTTTGCTTCGCTCTTCAGGCTTCGCATATTTCCGGGCATGCGCAATCATGACATCTCGGTCAGGGTATTCATGGAGCTTCAGTCGAGGAGCTCTGACAAGGTTTTCGGTTTTCTGCGGGAGTACATTGCCCTTGTGGCTGTTGGCACCATCGCGGATATAATGCCGGTACGCGGCGAAAACAGGCAGATGATCAGCTACGGAATAGCGGTACTGAACAGCGGGATGGGTCATGCAGGTTTACGCGAAATTACGGGAGGCGCCCGGTTTTCGTCCAGGTCGATCAGTTGGGATATAGCGCCACTTCTGAACACACCCGGCCGCATGGGGGTGACAGACCTTACTGTAGAATTTTTTTTAACAGAGGATCCTGAACGGACAAGGGAGCTTATCGCGCAAATCAGCGAGCTTAACCGTGAACGGAAAAAAATCGTGTCCGGGACAATAGAGAAGGTTAAAGCAGAGAGCACCGGCATGGAATCGGATGACGGTTTTTTTTATTTCGCTGATGACAGCATAAAGGACGGCCTTGCGGGACTTATAGCAAACAGGATAGCCGATGATATAAAAAAACCGGTTATTATCATGTCCGGTCCGGACTTAAACGGACACATAAAGGGTTCGGGCAGAAGTTACGGCAGGTACAATTTTCTAAGTCATGTCGAGCCGCTTTCAGATATGTTTGAGCGGCTTGGCGGACACGCTCAGGCTTTCGGCTTTACAATCCGCAAAGAGAATATCGATACTGTTATGCAGAGTATCGCCCGGTCTGTGGGAAAGGGGAGCCCTCGAGATGACACAATGCGCATTGACGCGGTGCTGGATCACTCCGCTATTGATTCGCAGCTTATTGAGCGGCTTTCTCTTCTTGAGCCATACGGCAGGGATAACGAGGAACCGATCTTTCTTTCGACAAATATTTCTGTCAGTTCTTTCCAGCGGTTCGGGGCTGATTCAAATCACGGCAAATATATCATTGGCTCAAATATACAGGCAATCGGCTGGCACTTGGCAGACCTTATGCATGAGTACAGCAGTTCAGGCAGGGAGCTTGATATTGTCTACAAACTGGAGAATAACCGTTACCAGAACAGGCTTTACCCCCGGATGCTCATAATCGATATCGATTATTCGGATTAGACAGCAGCCATAACGATTGAGCCCGGATCATCAAAGTCGGAAAAATATACGGGTAATGCACTTTTTTGAGCAGCGGAATGAGTGTTATTAATTATTAGCCGGTGCATATAAAAAATAATTTGACTTATTGCCGTCTTCTATTATTTTAAAAGTGGCAGACAAAAAAGCGGGTACTTCTATGGAAATTGATGTTAAAGAAAACGATGACCTTGTGCTTGTCAAGGTAAACGGCGATATTGAGATGATGTCCATAAAAACTTTCAAGCAGATGCTGTTTGAAATAGGCCAGAACATCGATAAAGATATTGAGATAGATCTTTCAGATGTTGATTACATAGATTCATCAGGCGTAGGTGTTCTTATAAGTCTTCTTAAACTTCAGAAAAAGAAGGGCAAAGATCTTCGCATGGGCAAGGTCAGTTCAAAAGTTCTGAATGTCCTCAAACTGAGTTCACTCTCTGACGTATTTAACCTCTGATATGCATGGTCTGCGAGTAGGCAACGGATTTGACGTACACAGGTTCGCTCCGGGCCGCGACCTTATACTGGGTGGAATCAAAATCGACCATCCCCTGGGCCTTGAAGGCCACTCCGACGCAGATGTACTTGTTCATTCAATAATAGATTCCCTTCTTGGCCCTTCCGGACTTGGCGACATTGGAAGGCTTTTCCCGGACACGGACCCGGCGTATAAGAACATCAGCAGCATCTATCTTCTCGGCCAGGTTTACGCCAGGCTCAGGGAGAGGGGGTTCATGGTGGTCAACACCGATTCAATAGTTATCTGCGAAAAACCGAAAATCGCCCAATATGCGGATATGATCAGGCAGAACATCAGCAGCGCAATGAATAACGAGGTTCCGGTTGACGCGATCAGCGTGAAGGGAAAAACCGCAGAAAGACTCGGGTTCACCGGCAGGGGCGAGGGGATAGCTGTTTACACTGTTACGCTGCTTTCGCGCGGGTAATGTGCAGCCCGCTGCCGCGCGGCACAGGCTGCATTTTATTCCCGGCCCCCACATTATTCCGGAATGAATCCTACTTTGTCATCTGCGCAAAACTTTTTCCGAACTCGATGCACTGTTTGACCGCTTCGCTGTCCGGATTCCACAGCACCTTTAACCCGTCATTGACAAGTTCAAATCCGGCATTTTTTACCAGTTCATTCAGCATCCTGACCGATTCGCCGCTCCAGCCGTAGCTTCCGAAACATGCAGCCTTTTTGTTTTTGAACGCAAGGCCCCTGACCTCTTCGAGCATTGCCGCAAGTGAAGTAAGTATACCCTTGTTCACGGTTGGTGAACCCGCCAGTATGGCTTTCGATTTGAAGATTTCGGTGATTACGTCGTTCTTGTCGCTCTTTGCCAGGTTGAGCATCTTTATGTTCACCCTGTTATCGGACTCCCTGATACCCTGAATAATGTACTCGGCCATCTGCCGTGTGCTATCCCACATGGTATCATAGATGATTGTAATCTGGTTCTCTTTGTAGCTGTCAGCCCATTCAAGGTATTTTTTTATTATTTGTGCGGGATTGTCGCGCCAGATAACACCGTGGCTTGTGCAGATATAATCCACCGGCAGGTTAAGGGCGAGTACCTCGTTGATTTTTTTTGTCACGAAGCTGCTGAACGGGGTAAGTATGTTGGCATAATACTTTATGCATTCAGCCCAGAGCTCATTCTGGTCAACAAGGTCGTTGTACATTAACTCTGACGCGTAGTGCTGGCCGAAGGCGTCATTACTGAACAGTATATTGTCTTCGGTCAGATAGCACATCATGCTGTCGGGCCAGTGCAGCATTGTGGCCTCGATGAAAACCAGCTCCTTTGATCCCAGACTGAGCCTGTCCCCTGTTTTGACAACTTTAAAGTTCCAGTCCTGGTGGTACTGCCCCTTTAGTGACTTGACCCCATTTGCCGTGCAGTAGATCGGCGTGTCAGGTATAAGCCTCATCAGCTCGGGGAGGGCGCCGCTGTGGTCAACCTCCCCGTGGTTTGCGATCACGAAGTCAATTTTTTTAAGGTCTATTTCACCCTGCAGGTTCTCGACATATTCCTTTGCAAAGGGTTTCCACGCAGTGTCAATCAACGCAACCTTATCCTCTTTTATAAGATAGGAGTTATACGATGATCCCCTGTGCGTTGAGTATTCATCTCCGTGAAATCTGCGCAGTTCCCAGTCGATCTTCCCGACCCAGTATACATTGTTTTTTACATGGAAATTCATTTTGTACCCCTGTTTTTTATTATCATTCTACCGTTTTAATTATAGCGGTTTAAGAAATGATTAGTACAGAACAACCTATCTGTCATACCCGCGTAGGCGGATATCCACTGCTTGTAAAAAATTGGATTCCCGTCTTCACGGGAATGACAAAGGGTATACTAATTCAATCGAAAAATGCTATAGATATTACGGAACATTTGTTCATTCTAAAGATGTAACGGGTAAAGTGGTTTACCCGGTTAAAGCATATGTGAATCATCTGTATATTTTTAGTATGAAATGTTAACCTGACAGAATTAAATTTACTTAAAATACGCGGAAGAGTTATTTTTTTATATGGTTAATTACAGGGAATTTAATTCAATCCTGGCTATTTTCCCAGCCATTCCTTCCATAGCTCAGGGGTGTAACCCACAGATGACTTTGTGCCGTACCGCACCACAGGTGTTTTAAAAAGTGCAGCATCGGCAAGCAGTTCCTCTTCGATATCATGTTTTATGTACCTGAGGTTTCTTTTTTCATAGGCTTTGCTGTTTTTGTCTATCAGCTCTTCAATTGGAATGTTTCTGGCAATATTTTTCAGTTCACCCCTGCTCATTGCTTTTTCCGCAAGGTCTACAAGGTGTACCTGGATGCTTCTTTCTTTGAAATACCTGACAGCTTTAGCTGTATCTTTGCATTTTTTAGTTCCGAAAATCTGTATCATACCGTCAGCTCCACTGTGTGCAATTTATTCAATAATACCCTGATGTTCAACCCTTTTACGCATGGAGTTCTGTGCGGATAAACAGTTTTCTGGAAAATGCCCCATTGGACTTTTTCAGCAGCGGTTTTGCAAAGCAGATTCATGAAGCCTGGAGTTTTACTCTGTTCTTAAAGTGAATAGAGCCGAAGATATGTCCATGAATCGCAGGCAGTTTTATCTTATATTCAGGCAAAATTTGAATTTTATCAATCCCATATTTTAGAAATAAAAATAGGTTGACCTCTTGCTGACGGGCATCTATTTTTTAACAGGAAGGGGCATTATGCCCGGCCGTTAACAATATTCAATTGGTAAAGGTAAATTCAGACAATGCATATAGTAAAAAGTTTTTTCTGTATTATGGTTTTGACGATGATATCATGTAAAAGTGATACGCCAAAAATAAAGAAGCCGGTTGAAACCTCGGGTTATGTAATTCAGCACACTTCGGCAGTGTTCAAGAACGCCGAGCTGATTTTCGGTGATGAATGGAAAATTATATTCCGCAAACTTGACGATTCCCAGTACATTGTTTTTTCAAACAGTGTGGATGAACTGAAACTTTTCAGCTTCGGATTTATAAGCTGCGGTGAAAGCCCTGTCTGCAGGGTCAGCCCCGATTACATGAATATCCGGTTCGAGATTGACTACATTGAAACATCTATGCCCGATCCAGTCACTGGCGAGAGCATCGCGATAAGCAGGATAGTGAATATAACAAGGATTTCCGGCGAAAGGTACGCGGCCGCGGGAATCAGTTCTGACGTCGAGGCCGATGAATTCATAATGAGGCTGAAATCCCTGGTAAGGGACGACGATGCCACTTCCGTTGCGGGTATGATCAAGTACCCGGTAACCGTGGTTATTAACAGGAAAAAGACACGGGTTACAGATGCAGCGATGTTTGTAAAATTCTACGGCCAGATATTCAACACGAAGGTTACAGATGCGCTTTTAATGCAGGCTCTGGGTGATATTAAAGCCGACAGCAAAGGGCTTTTAATTGGCAGTGGTGAGATCAGGATAGCCCCTGTTGACGGAGTCCTGATGGTTACTGAGATCCGCAATCGCTGAGAGTCCGGGCCGGTTCTTTATCCTTTATAAATTCACGCAGAAGTTCGTCTGTGCGCCTGATTATCTCCACGCATGTTGCGGCACCTGAACCTGCTGCTTTCTGATTTTTTCTGAGTACCCGGCAGCATGTTGCCCCGAACTCCCCTTTGAACCTGTTGTGAAATTCACCGGAAAGTGTATATGCTTCGCTGCGCGGAACATGCGGCGTTGTGCGGCCCCTTAGCAGCCCCAGTATCATTACAGCTCCCGCAAGAGCGCCGCACAGGCAGCCTGAATTACCTATTCCTCCGCCGAAGGTGGTGGCTATGCGCACAGTCTCTGCGCCCAGTTCCGGCGCAGCCTGTTCCCTGAAAGCGAGGAAGATAGACTCAGCACAGTTGAAACCCTCTTTATAGTAATCCCCCGCGCGTTTGTCTGCAGTTGATAATGACATTCTGTTCTCCGTTAAGGAAACTGTAATTTTTAATCTAAAAAAACAATCAGAAACAGATATTATAATGTCAATGAGATAATGATTCATTTAAGGCCGCTAAAATGTGTATCCCTTATCTGATGGCCAATTAAAGACAGGGATAAATCCACCACGCGCTACGTGCTGAAAATCATTTGACTTCCCGGACTCAAACTGCCGATAATCTGTAACAGGTGAACAAAAATTTCATGAAAATACCATTCCATAAAGCATTCCTTGGCCGCGAGGAGGCCGATGCAGCGGCAGATGTAATAAAGAGCGGGTGGCTCACCATGGGTGAGAAGACTTTCCGGTTCGAAAAGGACTTCTCGGCATACACCGGCGCTGAAAATTCTATCGCTGTAAATTCATGCACTGCCGCGCTTCACCTTGCGCTTAAGGCGATCGGTCTAAAGCCCGGCGACGAAGTGATAATCCCTGCCATGACCTTTATTGCCACGTGGGAGGTGATTACATATTCCGGCGCAAAGCCAGTGCTTGCGGATATTGACCGGCATTCTTTCCTTATCGATCCGCATGAAATTGAAAAAAAGATTACGCAGAAAACGCGCGCCATAATACCGGTTCACTACGGCGGCGAGTCATGCGACATGGACGCGGTCATGGAAATCGCGCGCATGCACAGGCTCTATGTAATAGAGGATGCTGCTCACGCGCTGCCTGCCCTCTACAAGGGGAGGATGATCGGTACAATCGGCGACATTATCTGTTTCAGCTTTTACGCTACCAAGACCATTACAACGGGTGAGGGCGGGATGATCAACACGGCCAACAGTGAATGGGCAGACCGTATGCGCAGGCTGCGGCTGCACGGTATAACAAAGGATGCCTGGAACCGGTACTCTGAAAAAGGTACATGGCAGTACGATGTTTCCGAGCCGGGGTATAAGTACAATATGACTGATATCGCATCGGCAATAGGGATCGAGCAGTTGAAGAAATCCGACGCGATGAATGCGATGCGTCATGAAATATCCGCAAAATACAACAATGCTTTTAAAAACAGCGAACTGCTGCATACGTGGAAGGTAAGGGATGATGCAGAGTGCGCGTGGCATCTCTATCCGGTGCTTGTGAACACAGAAGCGGTAAATATTGGCCGGGATGAACTTATTGGAAAACTTAAAGATGCGGGAATCGGCACAAGCGTCCACTACATACCCATGTACAGGTTTTCCTGTTTTGGCGGATCGGGTTCTTCAGCCTCCGGTTTTCCCGGTTGTGAATATATGTTTGCACGCCAGGTATCCCTTCCCATCTACCCCGGCATGACTGAATCTGAAACAGGTTACGTGGCGGATACGTTTCTCTCAATATTAAAAGAGAACAGAAGGTAGAGCTGCATGAATAAAATGTACAAAATACTTATTGTGGGTGCAGGGGAGGCCGGGCTTGCGCTTCTTGCAGACCTGAGGCAGAAAGGTCTTGGTACTGCAGTCGCGTCATTTGTTGACGATGACCCGGCCAAGATAGGCAGGGAGATAAACGGTCTGCATGTCGCGGGCCCTGTATCCGAAATAAAAAGCGTATGTAATGCGTTAAGCATTTCCGATGTGATTATTGCAGTCCCCTCGGCCGGTACAGAGTTCCTTACAAAGCTTATTACGGGTATTTCGTCAACGGGCAGGCGCATTAATATTCACTATGTTCCTGCCGCGGAAAAGTTTTTTGACTCTGTGCCTATCTTCCCTTCAATGCGGGAGTTTTCATATTCAGACCTGCTTGACAGGGACGAATTTTCCATTGACCTTGAAATAATGGGCAGTTTTTTCTGCGGCAAAAATGTTCTGGTCACAGGTGCCGGCGGGAGTATAGGTTCCGAGATTTGCAGGCAGCTGCTTAAATTTAACGTTAAAAAAATAATTGCCATCGGCCGCGGAGAGAACTCGATCTACAATCTTATGCGCAGTATGGACGAATACCTTGCGTTGATGAACGAAAACCGTCCTGAACTTGTTTACAGAATTATTGACGCGCGGGACACAAGGCTTATGGATAGGCTCT
>JAAYBQ010000147.1 GCA_012730035.1 Spirochaetota bacterium | reverse complement strand
TTGTATAGATCCTCCCTCTCCTGAAGAGGGGTTGTTCCCGTAATCAGGGGAAATCCGAAGATCCTCTGGAACTCTTCGAGCTGCGAAATATACTGACCGATGATCAGGATGTTTGAGTCAGAATGATAATCGAGTATTCTGCGGACAAATTTAATTTTTCGCACATTTTCCGAGGCTATACGGAATTTTTCCCTGTCCCGTGAGACAGAATACTGCATTCTTATATCTTCAGGAAGTTCAATGCGCACTTCGGTACATAGAGCCGTGGCAATCCAGCTTGATTTTTCAAGCAGCTTCCAGGGCATGTCATATTTTTTGGGGCCTATGAGGCTGAATACGTCAGATTCCAGACCGTCCTCTCTGATAAGAGTAGCGGTCAGCCCCAGTCGCCTTTTGCTCTGTATTTCTGAAGTAAGCCTGAAAACCGGAGCAGGAAGAAGATGTACTTCGTCATATATTATGAGTCCCCAGTTTTTTGAATTGAAAAGTTCAAAATGCAGAAAGCCCTCTTTTTTATTTTTTCTGTAGGTAAGTATATTATACGTTGCGATAGTGACAGGTTTTATTTCCTTTTTATCACCGGAGTATTCACCGATCATATCCTCTGTAAGTGTTGTTTTCTCCAGAAGTTCATCACGCCATTGTCTCAGGGCGATTGTGTTTGTCACAAGAATAAGTGTTTCTGTCTGCAGGACATCCATTACACCTATACCTATTATTGTTTTTCCTGCACCACAGGGCAGAACAACTACTCCACTCCCACCCTCGGGCCCCCCTCCCTGATGGAATGCATCAACTGCGCTGAGCTGGTAGTCTCTGAACTCAAGACCAGTACCGGTCGATTCCGGCAGGCGAATGCTTATACTGCATGGGTCACCTTCTTCATAACCTGCAAGGTCTTCCACCGGAAACCCTATTTTAATTAATGCCTGTTTAATGTGTCCCCGGAAAATTTTTTTAACAACCAGATTATTTTCGCCACGTCTTTCAATTACGTAGTTCTGCAGTTTTTTGTTATAAAGTATTTCGTTAATAAGTGCGGGGTCCCTGGATGTAAGTACAAGATCATCTCCGGACATTACAAGTTTAAGCAGGCCGTAACGCTGCATCTGTTCCTTTATCGTCGTATGTACAGTATCCGGTATATCGTACTTTGAGTACCGGGAAAGGTTTACAATTATTTTGTCTGCATCGAGGCCTGAGGCAGCTGCATTCCACAGAGAAAGGGGAGTTATTCTGTAGGTATGAATATGTTCCGGACTTTTTTCAAGCTCGGAAAACTGTGATATGGCATTTCGAGCATTTTCGAATTGCGGATTGTCCACTTCGAGAAGCAGTGTTTTATCACTTTGCACTATTACTGGTTTTGACATAATCTCTCATTTTTTCAGGATTAAATAAGTCAGAGGCTGAAAGCTTTTTTGTCAATAACAAAACTCGGCTATGCGGGTTAAACATAGAGAGTTTCAGTTAATTGCTCCTTTATTGAACAGGAATTTTTCTGTTGTCAGCACTGCCAGCAGGTGATTCAGGGGGTTATCATTCTCTGTCAGTTCATTACCCAGCTTTAATCCTGAATCTGAAGGAATTTCGATGAGGCTGCATCCGTAAAAAATCCCCTGGATAAGAAGCTGAAAATGCACTCCATGCGTCAGTTCCGTAAGAAGAACGTGTTCCAGCGCCTGGACATTAAATCCTTTGTTTCCTGAAAGCGGATCTGTTAAGCAAAGGCCAGTTTCATCGTTAAACGGTAGAGCAATCTCTTCGTAAAACCGTACCATGTCAGGATCAATATCTTTGAACTCATAGTTTTCAAGTATTCTGCTGCAGTTGACAATATCGTAACCGTAATCGAGATTTTTTACTATTTCAGTCACGTCATTTGTAATGTTTTTTGCATTGCATTCCAGCATTACCAGATAATCATAACCAAGATCTCTTGAATAATCCAGTGCTGCGTCAATGCATGAGCCGTAACCCTGGGGAAACTCATGTTTAATACATTTAACTTTGTGATAGCGGCTGATTATCTTCATAATATCATACTCAGATCCGTCATCAACAATCAGAAGGTCTGCGTTTTCAACGTTGTCAATTTCAATAATTGCTTTTTTTACTGACTCAAGATTATTATCTGAAACAATCATTATGAGAATTTTTTTTTGCATATTTACTCCCGAAATTTTCTCCTTTCTGAAGTTAATATGCCTTCATGTAAAGCGGATTATTAATCTTTCAGAAAGTTATATTCCGGCTTTTTTATTGACCCTGAACGCAATCAATGTTTAATTGATAATAATTCAGCAGTCAGCCGCTTATTTAATATTTACAAAATTATTAATCGCATAAAAAATTTTTATCGATTATTGAGGTGAAAAACATGGCCGTTCTTATAAAAGATATTCAGCGTAATGCTAACGAGATTATCCGTATTGAAGTTTCAGAATTTAAAGGAAAAGAGCTTATAAATATACGTATATGGTATGTAGCTGCAAGGGATAATGACGGAAATGAAATTTATAAACCTACACAAAAGGGTATAGCACTTGACATCGCGGAATTTGATGAACTTCGTAAAGGAATTGATAAACTCGAAGCTTACATAAAGGACAGTAATACCGGCACCATTCCGGATCAGCCACTTCCTAAAAATAAGGCCGATTACTCTGAAGGTCTTCCTGACCAGGACGAAGAAGCTGAAACCGGTGAATAATCAGAATTCGATATTCAGAAATGCTATATCGTCATTAACCTCCTGATCCCTTATAAAACCTGTCAGAGTGTTCATCAGCCTGTCGCAGAATTCCTGCCCCTGTAATTCATTGAAGTTTTTAATGAATTTTGCAAGG
>JAAYBQ010000146.1 GCA_012730035.1 Spirochaetota bacterium | reverse complement strand
TGCATCTTTTACAGTATCCCATTCATCAGAAATATTGTATGAAAGATCAATTACAAATGCGATGTCAGCCTCTTTCTGCTGTTTAGCCGATTCTTTCTGAGGCAGACTGAAAAGGGTGTCTTTGACCTCCTGCCGGGCAAGTTTAAAAATATCCGGTGCTGAATTTGTATTTCGTGATACTATCTTTCTGTTTATAACTGAATAATAGACGTTGTCAAAATGATACTGCCCCCTTTTTTTTGTCACTGTTCCTATAAGAATATAATCCAGTTTATACCTTATTCCGAAATTATACAGATTCTCTTCTGTAATTGAACCTTCAGGTTTGATCCCCATCTGTTTCATGCCGATTTCCGATTCCTCAGGAGAAAGTACATTCGTGACTTTTGAAAGAAGTATAGTGAGCGAAAGCAGTTTGGAATAATCTCTGCCCGAAATATCACCTGCCGGCACCTCCATCCTGTATGGCATAACAGCGATAGAAGCATGCAAGGCTGCGGTTATTGACAAAAAAAACAGCATGATTACAATTCTTTTCATATTGCTCGTCCGGTGAATTTTTTACATTTTATCAGCAATTATTCCTCAAAATACCTTTGAATGTAAGTATGATACTGGCAATCCCGGGTCGCATTCGATTACGGGGATCAGCACAATTTATCTGAAAAACAATTAAAGAATAACACTGAATATATATTCTATTTTCGACAAAAAAGTCAAATAATGCTGATTAAAATCTCTATAAACTCTATAAAGAGCAGGTCTGAACCATAACAGGCCGCGAACAAAAATTATTTGACATTAACCATGTTTCATCAATACATTAATAATGTCTATTTATACCAGGGAGGGGTATAATTATGAAAATAACAACGGATGTTAATTATGCGGGGATGCGTCCCGCAGGAAGCGTTTCCTCACGAGTTCAGGTCCCGGTCACATCCGGAACTACGAACCTCAACAACCAGCAGACAGGTGAAATAACAGCGAAACTTCAACGCGACAGGGCAATGATCGACGCCCTGACAATTGCCCAGTCATCACGCGCGCTTATTCAAAAGGCAATGGATATATCTGCAAGAATGAGGACTATTGCCTACCAGGCAATGACAACAGGCAACGTAAATATGCAGGAACTTGGAACGGAGATTGCCGGTATACAGGGAACAATGCAGACATATGGTGAAATTATTTCGGTTCCGGTGAGTAATTCGCCCGGTCGCGGTGCTTTACCTGACAATTTTACACGGCAGTTAGCGGACATGGGGGTAGCCGCAGACCAGCTTGTTGCCGGCAACAGGGTTGATCCTGAAACTTTTTCTCAAATCAGCAGCACCCTTTCTGCATTTTCTGCAGATAATAATAAAAAAATTTCAGAGATTGCTTCAGGTATGGGTCTTTCCGAAAAGCATAAAGCCGCAATGAACAATGAAGTGGATGCTTCACGCGCAGCAGAACTCCTGGTGACCAATCCTGAAATGTCGCTTACAGTTCAGGGAAACATTAATCCTGAAGTTGTTAAAGTGCTGACTGCAGTGTAAAAAATAGAAGATTATAAAAATTTTATCTTGACTAAAATTAATTTTAGCTTAACCCTGTTTTAAACTAATAGTCATTGATTCTTACCGTAAGTATTTTTCTCATACGCCTGACTCCGGCTGTTCGCCGGAGATAAAAAAAACACAGATCGACAATAATGATTTATCACAAAAAAGACATAACCAGACAAAACACCCGTATTTGTAATAAATATTTATTCCGTGACACAGAAACACCTGTGAAAAATAACGGTGGCAATTCCGCGTTAAATTATTTTAATTTAATAACCAGATATTATTCCTCACTTCACAATACAGATTCAACCTTCTCAATTCCGGTTAACGAATGCTTTGCACTCCAGCTCGCAGAGGTTATCACGGAAAAAATTACAACTGAACGTATAATTATAAACAGGGACAAATCATTCAGCACAACGTTTTACAATCAGCTCTCCGAATCTCTTAAAAGCACATCGCAGATTAATGATGTTGAACTGCTTGTTATCTATCTCAAGCAGATGGTAAACATAATGAGATCGGCCGATCTTATCTCGGATCGCAACGGCCAGGCATTTCTAAAAGAGATCTTTACCGAAAAAGAAAAACTCTATCCCGTGCTGCTCAGAGCGTTCTGGAACGAATGTGACTGGAGGATTATTTTCCCGTCATCACCCGAGGCAGCCGAAAAAATTCACGACAACAGAGATGCTTTCCTTGAGATTCTCAGGACTACACTTACAGAAGCCAGTGTTGAAGAAATTGCCGCTGACTTTTTTTCAGTAACCGGAATATGCGAAGCGAATGATTATTTCATGATATCATTCGTAGATTTTTATATTCTTACATGGCTGAGGCACTTCGGAATTATTGAATACGAGGTTAGAGGTGAGCACGATCTGGTGCTCATCACTGTCAATGATTACGGCCGTAAAGTTCTGAAGTCATTCCTTTAATATTGGAGACGGCGGGACTCGAACCCGCGTCCTACAACACAAATCTGCAGCTTCTACATGCTTATCCTGTTTCTTTGATTTAAGCTGTCAGTCCAAAAACAGGCATTGTCCTGAAAGCCGATTTCCCTTGAGTTTCGCCTTCATCCCGGGATCACAGAATCGGGCTATCCCCTGTAATTTGATGCCTTTAATCCTCCCGGGGGAGAAGAATGATTAAAGACATTGCAGCTAATTAGGCTGCAAGAGCAAAATTATCGTTTGCGATTATCTTTATTCTGCCACGATTTACGAGATGACAGCACACTCGGCATGCAACTACAGACCCATCAATGCAGTCGAAACCAGGTCGTCCCCATGTTAAGGTCTATATCCGGAACTGTTTTAAAAGACCAATATTTGTCAATTACAATAAATGATAATTGACAATCACTCAAAGTAAGTATTACTTAACTAACAAATGTTACAGGTAGACATTCATGAAAACAAAAATTCTGGCCTTATTTACAGCTTTTATATTCATTTTACCGGTAAATAATCTTTCAGGTAATGATGCCGCTGCCAGGACAGGCCTGAATTTTACCAATCTCCGGGGAGCCTGGGAACTTGTTTACAGCGATAATTACGGCTATTACTTCAGGTTTGACAGAAACTACAAGGCAATTGTAGTGCTCTACCTGCATGACAGTTCTGTTATTTTCAAAGGCGTCTACACCATCGAAGATCCTGATACACTCCGGATAAATATCTCTGCCATGAAAAGGGAGGACCGCCTGAAGAACTTTAATTTTAACGAAGGCTTTGTAAATGTTAAATCATCATATTTTATATTCAAAGGCAGAATAACCGGCAACAGCCGAGCGCGTAAACTCGAGCTAAAGGCAGATACAATCTCCATAGACGGCAGTGATTCTGAAGGTTATTTTGAACCGTTGATCGAACTCAATTACTCGGGAAAATAATGTATACAGAGGAATTCCTTTTCCCTGGCACAGCGGGGCATCATCTTTCCGCCCGAATTTACTGCGACAACCTTGAAAATAAAAACGGCGTAATATTCAGCCATGGCCTTTTTTCCAGCATGGACGGTTATAAAATCACCAGGCTGGCGCAGAACATTGTTTCCTCCGGATACAGTCTGATGACATTCAATTTTTCTTCGGCTGAAAATTTTGAGAATAACACACGGAATCTGTCCGTTCTACAGCAGGTGCGTGAACTTGAATGTGCCGCAGATGAGTTCATAAAACGCGGTATAGATCGGCTGCATCTTATGGGCTCGAGCATGGGCTCTGCCATAACCCTGCTTTTTGCCTCTTCAGTAACCATATCTATCCAATCACTGATGCTCATTGCCACACCACTTGATCTGGGTGCTATTATTCCGGGTCAGATAAAAGATAAACTGCCCGGACTCGATGACCACGGATACAGCGAAATTTCCGGGGTTATGGTCAATAACAGTTTTTTAAAGGAGATCATCCGCATTTCAATGATCGATACTGTCAAAAAAATAAATTGCCCCGTTCTCCTTATACACGGGACAGATGACGATGTAGTTAACTTCAGCAACCTCGCACTGTTTACTGCGAACTGTAATACAAATTGCACAGAGCTTCCCATCAAGGGCGGCGACCACAACCTTACTGATAATAAATATCTGAATATTATCAGCAGGAATATTACTGAATGGCTTGGAAAATTCAATGCTTGAATTGTACATACTTTTATTCGGTATTTTCCAGCTGATTGCGGGTCTTTTGGAATTCTTTATGCCAGCCGGATTGTTCAGGCTCTGGAAAACGTGGGCCCTATCCAGGTTTTTCCCTCTCCATGGTTTCATTTTAATTGCAGCAGGTTTCCCGTTAATTGTTTACAAAGGAAGTCTCCATGGTATTATCTTCTGGATAGGAGTTTTCATGGTTCTTACTGGCCCATTTCTTATGATATATCCTGAGAAAATCCGCAAGGTTTTTCTGACAGCCGAAAACGATTTAACGCCACGCGATCTGCGTATGTTGGTATATGTTGATTCATTTGTCAGGATTGCTGCCGGCATTTTAAGCATCGTTGCATGGTATAAAACCATCTGCTAATGAGATGAGGTATCCGGCGATTTTTAATTGACACAAATAAAAACCGGATTATGATTTCTGTTATAATACCTTTTAATCCGTCAAAAGCTGTGGCATAACAAGATCTCCCGGGAAGAAAATCCGGACAACCGCTTATGATTGGTACAATAAAGAAAAGAACCGGAGATAAAATGAATTTTATAGATATCTGTAAAAAAACAATTCACAAAGGATCAATTCACTCCAGCACAAGCAGTGAGAATGACTCTTCCCAGGCGGCAAGCGTTCTTACTGACCAGGGATTCTGGTGTACAAAAAAAAGGTCCGCCCCTGTCAGGGAATCGCTCATAATAGATTTCGGGACAAATGTTCCTGTTGATTACCTGCGTCTTGAATCTTCACCAAACGGGGCTTCTACCTTCCCCAATGGTTTCCGTTTCGAGGGGAGCTCCGATGCAAATGAATGGTGCATATTATATTCTGAATCAAACACCTCTCTCAGTTCAAAAGATCACGAAATATTTATCCCTCTTACCGTAATGCGTTACCTGAAACTGGTAATTACCGATCCTGCTGTTATACACTCAAGCTACTATGCCGAAATAGGAAAAATAGAGGCAGGATTATACGGCCTCACCTCGGTAACGGCAACCAGTTCTGCCGAAGGATGCGGCCCGGAAAAAATGTTTACGGGTAACATCAGTGACCACTGGGAATCCACGCCAAAAAATTCCTCTGCCCGTGAATCGATCATTATCGACCTTGGAAGGATATATTGCATAAACAGGCTTCTTATGGTCCCGGGAATTGACGGATTTCCCGAGCAGTTTCATGTAGAAACCTCTATTGATGAAGATATCTGGATAACTCTTCTCCAGGAGAAAAATTTTGACGGAGACAATGCAAAAAGATATTTCTGGCAAACCGATATACGAACTGCACGGTTTGTACGTATTGAAGCTCCGGTAAGAAGAATGATCAATGGTTCCTACGCACTCCGGATCGCAGGTATTGAAATTTCTGCAGCGCCAATGGAATACAGCCATACACACAACATGGGCGACATTACCCCTCATGCGTCAGTTTTTCATGCAGGCATGGTCCGTCTTGCCAGGGATGGAGAGAACCTCCCCGGCACTGTTATTCAGGCCAGTGACAGCAGGCTTCGCGATGCATCAACCGTATTTAAAGGAATTGTACAGCTGGCTAATCATAATGAATCAACACCCGGACTTGCTGTTCAATCCGATGATTCCAGGCTTCAACCCGCAACTGAAACCAGACCCGGTATTGTTAAACTTGCCCATAACAGAGAAACAAATCCGGGTGCAGTTGTGCAATCTAACGATACAAGGATACAGCATGCTACCCCTGAAAACTTCGGGATAGTAAGAATATGTGCTGATGGAGAATATATAGACCACTCTGTCATATCAGGGAATGATTCCAGGATACAGCCTGCAACTACCGGCAAACCCGGGATATGCAGACTGGCGCCCAATGGGGGACAGGATTCAGGAACTGTTGTACAGGCGAACGATAACAGGCTTAAAGAGGCCTCTTCATTTAACCTGGGAATAGTCAGGATAGCGAAGGATGGTGAATCCTCAAGTGATACTGTTGTTCTGTCTTCTGACCGCAGACTGAAAGATGCTACTACACAGGCCAGAGGGATTGTCGAGCTGGCCGAAGACGGCGAAGACAAAGCTGGAGTTGCAGTCCAGGGCAACGACCGCAGGCTCAAAGATGCGACTACACAGGCCAGGGGTATTGTCGAGCTGGC
>JAAYBQ010000145.1 GCA_012730035.1 Spirochaetota bacterium | reverse complement strand
TACAAATACTCCATGAGTACGGCGTCAGCGAAATACATATGCGTATAGCCTGCCCCTGCCTGATCTATCCATGCGAGTATCTCAATTTTTCGAATTCACGATCTTCTCTGGACCTTGCCGGCCGCAAGGCGATCCTTGAACTTGAAGGGTCCGAAAATGTGGCGCTCGATGAATACGGGCGTGACGGGTCAGAGCGGCACAGTGCAATGGTCGAAAAAATCTGCAGCAGGCTAAAGCTTACTACTCTGCGTTACCAGACACTGGATGATCTTGTTGCCGCAATCGGTCTTCCCAAAGAAAAACTATGCACGCACTGCTGGGACGGGAGCAGCTATTTCTGATACGGATTTTTTATTGTTACCCCGTCGCCATGTTCTGACAGACAGAGCATCCCCTGCAATGGGTCCTGTCATCCGTTTAAGCTTACTGATGAATCTGCCAAAAGGGAGTCAGTAAATCTATGTTCAGAAAAGTGATCATTTAAATGCCGGGTACTAATCTTAAAAATAGTTGCATCAATGCGGCATGCTGAAAAAATGTCATTATAATTGCCTTATCAGGAGCGTATATGGAACTTGGAATAATAGGCCTTCCGCAAACCGGGAAAAAGAGTCTTTTTGAACTGCTGACAGGGAGCAGACCTTCTGAATCAGGGGACAAAGCTGTCGCAGGCGTGGCAGATATTCGGGATGCCAGGTTTGACACGCTTGTGAAAATGTACACTCCAAAAAAGGATGTTCCCGCGCGGATTAACCTGCAGCTGCTGCCGAAGATCGAGAGCGATTCTATCCGCGAAGGCAAAATTTTTACCGACATATCAAGGATGGACGCGCTTTGCCATGTGGTACGTGCCTTTAAAGATGACTCGGTCTACCATGCGAGCGGTTCTATTGACCCCGTGCGAGACATCGAAAGTGTAAATTCAGAACTGATAATGCACGACCTGATCTTTATCGAAAAAAGATGTGAGAGAATAGAAGCAGCCCGAAAGAGAAAGGCTGACGCAAAGCTTGATGCTGAGGATGCACTGCTCGCAAGGATGAAATCTCACCTTGAACAGGACCTGTGCCTTCGTACCTTTGATCTTACTGAAGAAGAGGAGAAGCTGGTATCCGGGTATCCGTTTATCACTGCAAAACAGATGCTCATAGTTCTTAACGTAAGCGACTCGGCAATCAGGGATTCGGCACTGATGGAAAAGCTGGGCGCTTCATTGACAAAGCTGAATATCGAGATAATGCAGGTATCCGCAAAACTTGAAGCAGAGATTTCCATGCTTGAAAGCGATGAGGAGAAGAAGGAGTTTATGGAGGATGCAGGGATTGTCCAGCCTGCGCTTAATACTCTTTCATTCCTTGCAATGAAGACCCTGGGACTTATTTCGTTTTTTACTGTGGGCAAGGATGAGGTACGGCAGTGGCAGGTTCGCAGCGGATCACCGGCGCCCGTTGCTGCAGGTGTCATTCATACCGATATACAACGGGGCTTTATCCGCGCTGAGATCATGAAGTACGACGACCTGATTGCTGCAGGAACAGAGGAGGATCTTAAGAAAGCCGGTAAATTTCACGTCATGGGAAAGGACTATATTATAGAGGATGGGGATATAGTAAACTTCAGGTTTAATGTATAAAGTCAGAAATTATTCCTAAAAATATTTATTAGTGCAATAAGATCGTTTTAATTCCCTCTGCTACCTTCGACGGCGAAGGGAATAGAGCATTTTATTTTACAAAATAGTATAAGGAATTAACTTTGGTATAGAGTGAATTTTATTAAATTTTGAAATATTCCCCATAACCTGGATTTGTCTGAACCAGGTGCAAAGCCTTACTCATGCCCGCAACAACTTCAGGCGTTCTTTGAGATTCAGGAAAATCCTTTTTCTCAAGAGTAATTTTTTTATTACCGGTGCCGGGGAAAATTTCAAGTGTGCGCAGCCCCGCAACAGCCCCGCAGGGCCCCCTGCGATCCGGGAAAACGGAGTTTTTCAGACCGCCTAAAATTTTTTATTGACATAAAGTGTCATAAAATGTCTATTGATTTTCGTCCTGATAAAAAAGGATATAAGGGGTTGTAGCTCAGTTGGTTAGAGTACCTGCCTGTCACGCAGGGTGCCGCGAGTTCGAGTCTCGTCAACCCCGATCAGAGCCTGTCAGAAATGACAGGCTTTTGTTTTTTCCGGCCGGAAACGGGTTTAAATCCGAGTTGGCTTGTGACTTCGCAGCAGTTATAAAATTTTTATGACGGATTAAAGACTCTCAGTCGCAGAGTACGGACAGGTCTCGCATGACCATCTGGCAGGTATGCCTTGATTTTTCTTCGAGCAGTATCTCCTTGTTGGAAGAAACACGATCAATTGTCTCCTGGTCGTAATGCCTAATGGTTACAAGTTCCAGTCCCGTGTTGTACCTTACCGCGTATTCCTCCTCCAGGGCTTTAATGAGGCCGGGAACCTTTCTTTCGTCCATGTCAACGCTTATGGAAAAACTTAATGCAGTGTTCTGCATAACGTTTATCCTCAGGCGGAACCTGTCGATCTGATAGAAGATGTCACCAAGATTTTTTTCGACAATAAAAGAAAAGTCCCGGGTTGATAGGGTTATGAGTGCCTGGTTCATCTTGAAGATAAATGAAGGGACAACAAGTTCGGCCCTGTCGTGGTGAACTATTGTTCCCCTCTCTTCAGGTTTAAGAAATGATTTTACCCACAGGGGGATTCTTTTGTTTTGTAGAGGTTTTATTGTTTTAGGATGAATAACGCTGGCACCGTAATATGCAAGTTCAATTGCATCATAATACGAGAGCTGGTCAAGCTTGACGGTGTTGTCAAAATATTTCGGATCAGCATTAAGAACACCCGGAACATCTTTCCATATTGCAACACGCTCGGCATCCAGGCACCACGCGAGTATGGCTGCTGAATAGTCAGATCCTTCCCTGCCCAGAGTCGTAGAAATATTTTCAGAAGTTGCGCCAATGAAACCCTGTGTAAGAAAAACAGCTGTTGTATTAAAGTCCATGGAATGACGAACATATTCCTCTGTAGTTTCCCAGTTCACCCGTGCATCGCGATAAGTGTTGTCGGTGCGTATAATGCTGCGGGCATCAATCCATGTGTTGGCAACGCCTGAATCGGCAAGGTATGCGCTAACTATTTTACTCGAAATAACTTCGCCCAGGGAGACTATCTGGTCATACTCGTAATCGTAATTATCTGATGCGATGGTTCCTGTCTTTTCTGTAAGTTCTGAGAAAATTTCTTCAAGTCCGGAATAAACAGCATGGTCACTCGAAGGGAACAGTGTTCGTACAATATCCATGTGATATGATTTGATTCCGGAGAGTATATGGTTACTTTCACCTGTTTCGTAATACCATGCGTGGACCAGCTGCTCAAGTGCATTGGTCGTCTTGCCCATGGCTGACACTACAACGGCAATTTTATCGGCGCCGTAAAGGTTCATTACTTTGACAACATTTTTGACTGCATCGGCATCCCTGACCGAGGCCCCGCCGAATTTGAAGACTTTTATCATCTCTTTACCTAACTGTTGCGCGGGGTAGATACCAGTATGGTTTCAAGTCTTGTTATTCCATCTGTCACGCCGGTTGAAATTTCTTTGAGCTTTGACGACATGCCGGCCAGCTCGGAGTAGAAGCTGTTGATTTTTTTCATCATCTGCTGGTATGTTGCTATCTCGTCACGATTTTTCCCGGTCAGGTCTTTGATCATTCCCGTGTAATTTACACTCTGCTCAAAAAAGTTCATAAGATCCCTGAAGTTGACCCCCAGAGTCTGTATCATTGATGTGAGGCTTTCAAGAAATTTCCGGTTCTGCCCCATAATTTTTATTATATCGCCGAGTATGTCCGAAGTTTCGATTATCTGGTCCGATGCCTCTATAATCCGCATAACAGACATTCGGATTATATCGCTTATCTCTTTTGCCGATGACATGCTGTCGTCGGCAAGTTTCGATATTTCGTCCGCTACAACTGAAAACCCCCTTCCATGTTCACCTGCACGTGCCGATTCTATTGATGCATTGAGCGCAAGGAGCGCAGTCATGTCTGCTATATCGTTAATTGTTTTTGATATCTCAGCTATCCGGGAAGTTTCATCTTTGAGTGCCATGATAGTGGTGGATGAGTTTTCAAGCCTGGTGCTGCAACGCAGCGCAAGTTCGTCAGTGCGGGCAGCATCCCTGCGGACCGTGTCGCTTGAATCGATTGTTTCACGGAATTCACTTTCAAGCGTCGTAATGAGTATTTTACCCTTTTCGTTAAATTCATCCTGCTCGGCTGTGCTTGCGTTTATCCTTCCGAAAGATTCAAGTATTCCTGCGGAGGACTCCATCGTTTTTTCGACTATGGGCAGTTGTTCAAGGACTGATATATCAATCTTGGAAGAGAAATTTTTAAGCATCTGCGTACTTTCCGTGACATTTTCAATCAGTAGTTTTGCCTCGGATATTATTTCTCCCATCCTGTCTTTTTCGCGTGCGATCTGCTTTCTGTTCTTTTCAAGTTGGCTCGACTTTTTCCAGTTACCCAGCCGCATTCTGTCAAGAACATAAGTAAATACGATGCTGAACATTACAACCAGGACCATGTCGTTAAGTGTGTACTTCTGTTTTTCCGTAATAAAGCTGAGCCCGTTCTGCAGCCCTGCGATAAAAAAAACTGAAACAGAAAGAAGCGTCATAGCCCAGAGTAGATATTTATATATTGGTGCAACAATAATCAGCACGATCACAAAAAAATAGCCTGCAACATAAACCGGGTCTCCTCCGGTTAAACCAGTCAACAGCCCTGTCGCTATCTCCAGGTAAAATCCCAGCGCTGCAAGCAGATACATGCTCCATTTTTTAAAATAGGGTATAAAGTGAAGAGTAAAGATTACGCTTGAAAAAAAAATCAGGCCCCAGCGAGCATACACAATAAGGTGCTTATCGGGATAGATAATGCTGTCTGTTTTAATGTAACTAATCCATGCGAAGATACATATAAGTGATGCGGGAAAGACTACAAGATTTGATTGATAATTTAGTTCACCTGAATATGTTTCGGGGAATCTGTTTCTATCCCAGAAAAGAATCGACTTCAGGTTTTTCATTTTGTCCTTCCGATTTTAAGGGATTCCGGCAATAACCGTTTTTATACATTTTTATACAATAGAAAAAAGGACTAAAGAAATCAATAAAAAAATGGCTCTGTGAATTGTATGTTAACCTGAGCCTATGGAGTCTGATATTAAATTTCAGATACCGGCTCGGTGTGTCGAAAATAAAAGGAACAGCAGATAAAGGGGTGCTAACTATGAAAAAATTTTTTTCAATTGCTCTTTTTCTCATCCTCACTGTTCCCATGATGCCGGCCGAGAATAATTATTCCGGAGAGCATAAAGAGAGAGTTAAAAAACAGCGCGAGTCGGATTTAAAAAAAAGGGATGCAATCCTGAAAAAGATGGCTCTGTTTATATCCGAGAGTAATTCAGCAGTACTGGGTGAAGGTATTAAATTCGATAATCCGGTAGAGGCTGAATTTGTGACAAATATAAGGGATACAGACGAAATCCATACAGGCAGAGTAATAGTGCCCGTAATATACGGGTATGTCAATACGGGTGTGTTAAACATGCGCTCAGAAGACAGTTCGGCATCGTCAATTACGGGCAGGCTTAAATTCAGGCAGAAGGTTGAGATAATATACCAGTCGGATAAAACTGAAATCATTAATAATATGAAGGCTCCCTGGCTGCTTGTGCAGAGTGAAAACGGTGATGAAGGCTGGGTGTTTGGAGCCTATGTGTCCGATCAATCTCCGTCAGAGCCTGACAAGGATTCCGGAACTACGGGCTGGGAAATGATAATACCTGCCTCGGGTAAGATTACCAGCAGGTTCGGCAAAAGGATTGATCCTGTTACTAAACGCAGGAACACATTTCACAAGGGGATTGATATAGCCGCGCCAGAGGGCACCCCTGTATATGCAGCAGAGTCGGGCGTTGTTTCAAAGGCGGAATTTCTTAAAAACGGTTATGGAAAACTGGTCATTATAAAGCACCGTGATAATATTGCGACTTATTACGGCCACCTTTCGGTAATAAGTGTTAAAAGCGGGACGCCTATAGGCAAGGGTAAATTGATCGGCAGGGTGGGGAGTACGGGCAAGTCAACCGGACCTCATCTTCATTTTGAGGTCAGGCGCGGGGACCAGGCCCTTGATCCTGAGAGCTTTGTCCGGTAGTTTTCCCGCAGGGTTAATAATAATTTTGAAATATGCAGCGGAAGTATGTACACTAAAAGTACTTGATAAATATATTATAAATGCTACAATTGAATTGTTTTAATTGCGCAGATTGCTGGATCGGATTTTAGTTTTTGTAATGGCAATTTTTTTACGCGGACTTATGAACAGACAATCTATCTAATGCAAGGAGAATTAAGATGTTACGTTACCTTAAAATTAAGGTTTTTGCAATGTTATTTTTAATACCCGTTATGTTTCTTTATTCATGCACTCAAAAAAGTATCGTGGACAAGACATCAGTAATATGTTTTGCGGGTTCAGTTGAAATAACCAGGGGTGTCGATGCGCCCAGACCCGTGGTTCTTGGTGAGGAGTTGAAGCAGGGTGATATAATAAAAACCGGTCCTGCTTCATTTATGGTTTTCAATCTTGGAGATACTGCAACCGTACGTATTCAGCCCGATACGGTTGCTACATTGTCGGGCATAACAGATAAGTCGGACATTGATATAAACCTGACAAGCGGTGGCATACTGAACAGGGTAAACAAGCTTGCAAAAGGGGGAACATATAAAATCAGTACACCTACAGTTGTAGCATCTGTGCGCGGGACTGTGTTCAGTACTTATTATACAGATAAAACCAACACCGTTGCTGTTAAAACGGGTAGTGTTAATGTTTCAATGAAAGATAAGGATTATTCGTCTTCGCTTAATGACGGCAAAACAGCTGTGATCAAAGACGGAATTGTCGAAAGGCCCATTGATGAAGTTGAAAGTATTATACTTGAAAATATGACCAGCCTTCCTGCCGAAATAAAAAGCCTGGATAAAGCCGCAGAAGAGCAGCTTAACAGGCAGATTATTGAAAAGGATATAGAGACAAACAAAAAGCTTGAAGGAAAAATAATCCCACCGACACTTGAAGAGATAAAAAAGAAATATGAAAGAATTGACGAGGTTCTTCTTTATAGCGGCAGGATAATACGTGGAGTAATTCTGGAGAGGGGAGCATACTATAAAATTCTTACAACCTCAGGCTATGTGAGCATACCGGCCAAACAGGTTCGCAACACAAAAGTGATCAGATAATATTTATGCCGGAGTTCTATCCTGCTGAATTGAAAAATTCATCAGGATTGAACATTTGCCGGTTTATGCTCTTTGGTGTTCAATAAAAAACATCTTGAAAAATATTGCCTGCCCGGCATTATGGATTATTGAGCTAATTACTGAAACTCCAATCGTCATGATAAGATTCTGTATCCTTCCGATAAAGCAAATTCCGTAATTGCCATGTATTCCCCGGGATATGCTGCCGGTAGAAGCGCTACTTTACTTGAAGGAGAAACTATGAGGCCTAATCCGTATAACGCAGAGAAGAGACGCAGGGAACTGGATAAGAAAAAAAAGAAAGAGGAAAAAAAGCTTAAGAAGGCCCTGGGTAAAGAGACCGGCGGGTTTGATGAAGAGAATGAAACAGTCGAAGAATCCCCGGAAAAAAATGACGCTGCCGACTGAAATATCAGCAGGGAATATTATGATTTGCAACGGCATCCGCCTTTCGCCTTGATGTTGACATGCCTAAGCTATGAAAATATTTTACCATAAATGATCCGGCAGGTGCTTGATGTACAGACAGGTTGTAATTAGAAAAGGTAAGGAGCGGGCGCTGATTAACAGGCATCCGTGGGTTTTCTTCAAGTCGCTGGCATGGCTTCCCGAGTATGACAACGGCGAAATAGTTGAGGTGATTTCCTCCGCGGGTGAAATACTGGGTTACGGATTTTTTTCACCGGCAAGCCGCATTGTCTGCAGAATCTTCGATTTTACCGGCACTAAGCATGAATCCCTGCCGCCGGAATATTTTAAAGATAAAATTTTCAAGGCGCTTGAACTTCGCAGGAGTTTAATAGACACCACGGTCACTGACTGTTTCAGGATGGTTAATGCCGAAGGTGATTATTTTCCCGGCCTGGTCATTGATGTCTACGGAAGTACGGCTGTAATACAGCTTCTTATCAAAGGTGTCGAGAGGATGCTGGATACAATTGTTGCAGCCCTCGATGAGTCGGGATTTACGGATATCTGTCTAAAAAATCCCGGGCTGCACCAGGCTGAGGATGTCAGCGTAAAGTTTGCGTGGATAAAGGGTGGCGGCTCCAGGCTGATAGTCAGAGAGAACAGTCTGAAATTTGTTGCTGATCCCGAGGCAGGGCAGAAAACCGGTTTTTTTCTGGACCAGCGTGAGAACAGGCAAATGGTCAGGGATATGTCAATGGGGAGGACGGTTCTGAACGCGTTCAGTTACACCGGAGGGTTCAGTGTTTATGCTCTGGCTGGCGGGGCATCGCTGGTTCACAGTGTGGATGTCTCCAGCCCGGCGCTCTCGCTGCTCGATGAAAATATACGTCTCAATTTTGGTGAGAGGGCTGATCATAATTCTTTCTGCAGAGATTGTTTTGATTATCTGCGCACCATGCAGGATGATTTTTACGACCTTATCGTTCTTGACCCGCCGGCTTTTGTAAAATCCGCAGTGAGTCTTGAGAAGGGAGCGCGAGGATACAAGGATATAAATCTTCAGGCCATGAAAAAAATAAGGGGAAATTCTCTGATTTTCACTTTTTCATGCTCTCAGCATATTTCGACTGAACTTTTCAGGAAGATTGTTTTTTCTGCTGCGGCTGATTCAAAGCGCAGGGTCAGGGTGATCCGGCAGCTACAGGGGTCGTGTGATCATCCGTTTGATATTTACCATCCCGAAGGTGAATACCTTAAAGGCCTGCTGCTTCACGTGGAGTGAGTTCAGTCCGCCTCTGTTTCAAAGAGTGCCAGGTTCAGGTTGTTGTAATGCTCCATCAGTTCGGGGTTTTGACCCATCTGCCTGTATCCGGCCGGTTTAAATCCTGCACGGATATAATAGTCAACAAGGTGTTTGTTGCTGCCCCATGTATCGATGCGAATATATTTTCTTCCAAGAAGCCTGGCCTTGATTCGGGCCCATTCAAATACAAAACGCGTAAGGCCAAGTCCCCGGAATTCAGGAGCGGTAACACCGCGGTGCAGATAAATGGCATCATCCAGGTCCCTGTCCCCCCAGACTGCACGGTCATTCATTGATATTGAAAAGTAGCAAAGAATTTTGCTCCCGGAGACCAGCTTGAAATGAAGTCCCTGGTCCATCTTTTTATAAATAAGGCCTTCGGGAAATTCGGGCCACACCGGATACCCGCCCTCCTGCTGGAATTTTATGGCGAGGTTCCACAACCTTCGCAGAATATCCATGTCCGATGGAGTTGTTCTACGGATTTCCATTTATCGCCCCCTGATTGTTATGTGCAAAGTTCTTTCAGGACGGACTGGATTAAATGGAGTCCAATTTATTTCTCATGGATTCGGATATCGTCCGGATGTGCGGGTAATCCTTTGTGCTGTCAACAAGAAGGAAAACTGCGATGTTATTTTTTTCCAGAACAATGGACCTGTCTGAATTGTAGCCGCAGTATTCATTAAGTTTGATTATCTCATCTTTTGCCGATTTTTCATCGTTGAACATGAAGATGTAGCAGACAATATCGTCACCGTATGGATTTGTGTCTGTCGCAAGAATCGTCATGTGCAGTGATGAAATCCTGGTGTATTCGGCACCGGGGTAGATGCGGTGAGCGAGTTTCTTCTTTGCAGCCGGGTCAAGCATCCATGGATTTGACTTGAGAAGCCCCGCTGCAAAATCGGGTATTATGCCGTACCTGTATCCCTCCGGTATATCAGTTTCAGCAAGTCTTATGGTGTTCACAACCTCTACATCTGACACTGCGGATGAACTGTTTATATAAAAAAAGGCTGAAAAGAGAATTATGAATAAAGTTAATAATCTTTTTTTCATGGATAACCCCGGGAAAATTTCACAATTGTGAATAAAATATACTACTCTGTTTATAATATCGGCTGGACGTAGAATTTTATTAGATTTTTTTGTGAGACATAATATTTTTTCATTGACTTAAAGTCTGTTTGAGAACAAACTAATTATCAGTTGATAATTACTTCAGGTTTTACCTACATATAAATTCAACGTCTTTTCCGGATTTTAACAGCACTGTTGCTGGACGATACAGTTTAAGCATTATTATTAGTATAGCAGGAAAGTATATATGGACATATCATACATCAGGAAAAGGGATGGACGGGTTGTTCCCTTTACGGCAGATAAAATTACTGATGCTATTTTCAAGGCTGCCCAGGCTGTGGGCGGAACAAGCAGGGAGATGGCGCAGACCGCATCTGCTTCTGTTATTGATATTCTGAATATTGTTTATAAAGACGGAAGAATCCCCACTGTCGAAAACGTGCAGGACCTTGTCGAAAAGATGCTCATCGAAAGGGGGCATGCGAAGGTCGCAAAAGCATTTATTATATACAGGGAGCAGCACAGAAGGTTAAGGGAGAGCAAGGATCTTTTAAACGAGGGACTTGAGCTTATTGATAATTACCTGGACAGATCTGACTGGCGGGTTAACGAAAACAGTAATATGAGTTATTCTCTCCAGGGACTGAACAACCACATATCAACATCAATCACCGCAAAGTACTGGCTTGAAAGAATCTATCCCCCCGAGATAAGGGAAAAGCACATTAATGGTGATTTTCACCTGCATGATCTTGGCCTGCTCTCTGCATACTGCGTAGGCTGGGATCTCCATGATCTTCTTATCAGGGGATTCTGCGGAGTTCCTGGAAAGGTCGAGAGCAAGCCTGCAAATCATTTCAGGAGCGCGCTTGGACAGATAGTTAATTTCTTCTATACACTGCAGGGCGAATCCGCTGGAGCGCAGGCGTTCGCGAATTTCGATACATACCTTGCTCCGTTTATATACTACGACAAACTTGACTATGACGGGGTCAAGCAGTCTCTGCAGGAATTTGTGTTCAACATGAACATTCCAACACGTGTGGGATTCCAGACACCTTTCACAAATGTTACCCTTGACCTGGTTCCGCCTTCAACAGTAGCATCAGATTATGTTGTAATCGGCGGACAGCTGAAGGACAGAACATACGGCGAGTTCCAGAAGGAGATGGACATGTTCAACTCCGCCTTTGCCGAGTGCCTTACCGAGGGTGATGCAAAGAACAGGATATTCACTTTTCCCATACCCACATATAACATATCAAAGGATTTTGAGTGGGATAATCCCAAACTTGACCGGGTCTGGCAGATGACCGCAAAATACGGAATCCCTTATTTCGCGAATTT
>JAAYBQ010000144.1 GCA_012730035.1 Spirochaetota bacterium | reverse complement strand
TTTTATCATGTTGCAGGTTTGGTGCAGGAAAAAATCTTGACATTAGGGTGTCACTGAAAATATTTAGTTTTATTCAGAATCCCGGAATTCGGGGCGATTAGCTCAGCTGGTTGGAGCGCCTGCTCGACACGCAGGAGGTCACTGGTTCGACTCCAGTATCGCCCAATTTCCTTCACCTGCTCTTTTAGGGCAGGGGTCCTTCAAAAAATGCTAATTTTTAACCGGAGACCCGATTTGAGCGATAAAATAAAAATAACACTCCCTGATCAGAGCATAAAAGAGGCGGACAAGGGCTCCACTGTCTACGATATTACAGGCCTTATCGGAAAAGGGCTGCAGAAAGCGGCTCTTGCCGCACGTGTTGACGATGTCCCCGTTGATCTTTCGGCCCCAATAGATAAGGACTGCAGTCTTTCGATCATAACTTTCGATTCAGAGGGGGGCAGGGATATCTTCTGGCATTCTGCTTCACACCTGATGGCCCAGGCTATCAGGCGGATCTATCCCGGGGCAAAGCTTGCCATAGGGCCCGCAATTGAGAGCGGATTCTATTATGATATCGATATTGACAAAACCCTTACACCTGAAGACCTCCTGGAAATCGAAAAAGTTATGGCGCAAATAGTGGAAGAGAATCTTCCGGTAACAAGGGAGGAGCTGTCACGAGCCGATGCTGTTAAACTCTTCAGTTCCATGGGCGAGATATACAAGGTCGAGATGCTGAACGACCTTCCAGAGGGGACTGTTTCAATGTACAGGCAGGGTGAATTTGTTGACCTGTGCCGCGGCCCGCACGTAATGAATACAGGCATCTTTAAATCATTTAAACTTCTCTCCATTGCCGGCGCTTACTGGCGCGGCGACGAAAAAAACAGGATGCTCCAGCGGATATACGGCATAGCCTTTCCCGATCCCAAAGAGCTTAAAAAACACCTGGACTTCATGGAGGAGGTTAAGAAGCGCGACCACCGCAGGATAGGCAGGGAACTTGACCTTTTCAGCACGCACGAGGATGTGGGGGGCGGACTTATCTACTGGCATCCAAAAGGGGCCAGGCTGCGCACCATAATCGAAGAGTGGTGGAGAAAGGAACATTTCAAAAACGGATACGAGATCCTTTACACGCCGCATATAGGCAGGTCTACACTGTGGGAGACTTCAGGTCACCTGGGATTCTACAAAGAGAATATGTACTCCCCCATGAAGATCGATGATAATGATTATATACTTAAACCGATGAACTGCCCGTTCCACATAAAAATTTACCAGACCAGTCTTCATTCCTACAGGGATCTTCCCCTGCGCTGGGCTGAACTTGGAACGGTTTACAGGTACGAAAAGTCCGGGGTACTTCACGGGATGCTGCGCGTAAGGGGATTTACCCAGGATGACGCACATATATTCTGCACCCCGGAACAGATAGAGGGCGAAATCAAGGAGGTCCTCCGTTTTTCTCTTTGGATGTGGAAGACCCTGGGGTTCACCGACATAAAAGCATACCTTGCAACAAAACCCGAAGGGAGCGTTGGCGAACAGTCCCGATGGGAGACCGCACAGGAATCCCTGCGCAAGGCTATTGAATCAGCAAACCTCAAGGTCGAGATAGACGAAGGCGGCGGAGCATTTTATGGCCCCAAGATAGACCTGAAGGTACGTGACGCAATAGGACGTGAGTGGCAGATGACTACAATCCAGTTCGATTTCAATGAACCTGAACGTTTTGACATGTATTATATTGGCGAAGACGGGCAGAAGCACAGGCCCTACATGGTGCACAGGGCGCTCCTTGGCTCGATTGAAAGGTTCGTGGGCATACTTATTGAGCATTATGCCGGCAGGTTTCCGGTATGGATATCCCCTGTGCAGGCAATACTTGTAAATGTATCCGAGGATCAGGTGCCTTTTATCAATGCCATGAAATCAAACATGATAGACAGGGGGTACAGGCCTCAGGCTGACACCAGGAATGAGTCTATGGGGTATAAAATCCGCGAGGCAGTTACGCAAAAGGTCCCATATATATGCGTTGTGGGTAAAAACGAAGCTGAAAACGGTACGGTTTCTGTGCGCAAACGTGGAGAAAAGGACTCGGTAACCATGTCAATTGATGAATTTTATGCAATGATGGATAGCGATATAGCTGAAAAACGGTAAAATTTAAAAGAAATGTTAAGATTTTTGTCATTTCGAACGCGTGTGAGAAATCTTATGTAAACCTGAAAAAGATTTCTCAGTCGCTATCGCTTCTTCGAAATGACATACTTAAGCAGGACTTAAAAACATTGTTATTGCGGGTGTTGACAGAGGGGTTGAATTTTTACTATCCCTGTGACTCTGTGGCAAAGGAATTACAGGGTTTTTCCGCAGAAAGTGGAAAAATGTGCCATAATCATCAAATTTTAATTGATTTAAATACCCGTATTGTTTCACTCTGACGGAGTATGATTAAAATATACTTCGGGGGTTAAATAATTTTGGTGAAACAGCAGGGTAAAAGTGCCGGCAAGGATAAATTTGAAAAATTCAGGGTTAACGAGGAGATTATAGCCGATAGCGTAAGGCTTGTGGGGGAAACAGGAGAACCTGCAATAATTGCAATGAGCACAGCCCTGGAGCTTGCCAAAGAAAAGAACCTTGACCTTGTGGAGATTTCGCCGAACCAGGATCCTCCTGTAGTAAAAATTATAGATTTCAGCAAATTCAGGTTTGACCAGATAAAAAAGGCCAAAGAGGCCAAAAAGAAACAGAAAGTCATACACATAAAAGAGATCAAACTCAGGCCGGCAATAGATGACCATGATTTTGATCATAAAATTAACAGGGCAAAAGAATTTCTAGCCAGCGGGGACAAGGTCAAGTTTACCTTGATGTTCAGGGGACGTGAAATGGTGCATCCTGAACTTGGATTCAAGGTGATGGAAAAGATTCAGGAATGCATGCAGGACTTCGGCCAGGCCGAGAGGAGTCCCATGCAGGAGGGGCGGAACATCACGATGTTCATGAATCCCTCCTCCCAGGTAAAGAAAAGCTGATATTACTGATATAAACTCACGGGAGTAAGAGAGGAAAATAGAATGCCTAAAATGAAATCGAACAGCGGGGCCAAGAAAAGGTTCAAGATTACCAAGAACGGGAAGGTTAAGAGAGCCTGCGGTTTTAAAAACCACATTCTTGAGCATAAATCCCCTAAACGTAAAAGAGGACTTAGAGGAACAACCATCTCTTCCGAGGTTGAAGCTGACAGAGTGAAGAGAATGCTTCCCTATGCGTAGGGCAGGGACGATATAATTATTGGTTAATGTAAAAAGAGGATAAAATGGCTAGAGCAACAACAGGCAGAATTCACCAGAAAAGAAAAAGAAGAGTACTAAAGGATGCCAAGGGCTTCAGAGGCGCCAGGAGCAAACTCTTCAGAACAGCTAAGGACGCCCGAAGAAGGGCGCTTCAGAATTCATACAAGCACAGAAGAATGAAAAAGAGGGACTTCAGGGTTCTCTGGATCATGAGGATTAATGCCGCGACACGTTCATGCGGAATTTCGTACAGTAAATTTATGGGCGCTCTAAAGGCCGGAAATGTTGTGATAAACAGGAAGATGCTTGCAGAGATGGCAGTTAAGGACATGGACGCTTTCAGAAAACTTGTTGACCAGGTTAATAAAAAAGCAGCATAAACCATTTTTGCACATGCGCAGAAAATGTATACTACGGATCAGCACCACATTCATGGTGCTGATTTTATTTTCGCCCGTACTCCGGGCTCTTCCGCTCACGAGAACGCTGTACATTGCGCCTCCTGATTTTATCGATTTTTCCGTATCTGTCGATTATCTTTTCGCAGCAAGGCAGATTACACGGGAGCGGTTCGCTGCCTGTACCGGATTGTGGAACGGCGCTTCGATCGCTGTTTCTTTTGATGTTTTAGGTATGGGAGTTATCGGCAGGGAGAAGCCGGGCGATTCATCATTTGAGCTGATTGCATCAATAAACCCGTTAACATCAGACAGAGTGCGCACTGCCTTTTACTGTTCTATACTTTTACCGACCGGACCGGACGCTTACATCCGAGAGGATTACCGTGCAGCAGCATTCGGCAGAAATGAAATCTCGGTGGGTCCACTGATGGCATTCGATTTCAGAAATGATTTAGCCGGCTTTTTGAACTTTATTTACACCTTCAGGGAGGGGGAATCGGGTGGTTTTTACAGCGGGTTCAGGATTGATCCTTCGGAGAGCGGGACATACAGGTCGCTGCTGGGGCTGAATCCCTTTTGCTGCGATTCGTTCATGTATTACAAAAAAATGTCTGATGATTATGTTACCCTGGCCTCAGCAGCGGTATATTCAGGCCTCTTCCCGCTGGTGACTTTCCTGGAAATGAGAAGTTCGCTTACAGTCGCAGTGTCCGGCGGCGGGGATGTTCCGGATGCCGCAAGATCGGGAGTTAATCCTTTTATTGCAGGTGCGGGACTTAAGTATTTTATTGTGGATTCCTTTTTTGCGCAGATTTACGGGGCTATTAATCCGGTCAGGGAGAGCGGCGGAGTAAGATGGAGGACCGGGTTGCTGTTTAATTTAATATTTTAATTTTAGTGTTTTACGGCTAAATTATATTGTTGAACTATCCGATATAAATATATGGATCAAAGTTCTGAATTGAGCAATTTCTGCGTGCAGAATTTCACAATTCCGGATTGCGGCATGATTTTTATTTTTTTTAAAAATAATTTTGAAAAATTGATATATTATGTATGAACAAGAAAACAAAAGATGTGATATGGGGGTATGTTTATGTTGACTATGCAGCAGCTTGAGGAACTTGAGAACAGAGTGATAAAGGCCCTGCACCTGATCGGTGAATTGAGGACTGAAAATGCCAAACTTGAAAATGAAAATGAAACCCTTAAAGGTGATATAGAGGAAGTTAAGCTTACCCTTGAAGAGAAAGAGCAGGAGATTGAGCGCATCAAGCGAGAACTTGATGCTGCCACAAAGGAACTGCAGGAGATGAGGGCAAAAGAGGATGCGCTTGAGAAGAAGATTATATCTCTTCTCGGCAAACTTGACATGATGCAGTCAGGTTCTGTTCCGGCACAGTTTTATGACGCAGGAACACCTTCCGCTCCGCGACGCGAATCATCTTCAAGCGTAAAGTCGCCTGCACCCGTAGTAGAGGATGACAATGACCTTGTCATGGAATCTGAACCTGACGAAGTGCCGGTGATTAAAAAAGCAGCTGCCAGGGATTATGATGAAGATCTGAAGATCGAGACTGTGGACAGGTCGTCATCTGAAATTAAAAGCGACGATGACGATATTATAATAATTGATGATGAATCCGAAATGGATGCACCTGCTCCATCAGTAAATAAAAAAGCGGCAAAACCATCGGCAGAAGAGGATGAAATCATACTCATTGATGATGACGATGATATAATAATCGAGGATATGGGCGATGATGAAATCATTATTGAGGACGAAGATACTAAAAAAAATAAAAAACCAGATGATGATGACGAAATTATTATCATAGAGGATGATGAAAACAGGTGAGGTGACGATGGATTCCGGTAAAGTCAGGGTAAACATATTCGGTCAGCCCTACAACATAAAAGGGGACGCATCATCCGATTACATTCAGCAGCTTGCTGAATATCTGAATGAGAAGATGGAGGATGTAAGTCGCAACGTCAGCAGTTCAAATTCTCTCCAGATTGCCATACTTGCGGCGCTTAATATTGCCGATGAGTATTTTCAGATTCGCTCCATGAACACCGGCATCGAGGGAGCCGTTGAAGAGAAGGCGCGTGAGTTAATATCTCTTCTTGATGAAGGACTCATTGGTGATATATTCGCCGGATCAGAACTTTCCCTCTCAAAATGACCGTCTGTTTTTATCCCGCCGCCAGTAATGCCTGATACAATTTTTAGTGTAAATGCGCCGTATGCAGCTCACGGAATGGCATTGTGAGGCGGTAAAAACATAGTTTTTTACCTGTATGTTCAAGAATAATTATTGTATTTTATTTGATTATAAGGCAGGCTGTGAAATATTCAGTATTGATGTTTTTTGATTTTACAGTCTTATTCTTGTTTGATTTATGGTGTCGTTTGTATTAAATTGTACGAAAATATCTATTAGAGATCGGGTAACAGATTATGGATGTAAACAGACTCCTGGCACAGTCCAGAAAAGATGGAGATGCAGAGAATAACACTGATGAACTGGTTGACAGTGAGGTTCAGCAGCTTGTAAGTTTTATGCTTGATGAAGTTGAATATGGAGTTGATATACTTTGCGTGCATGAAATCCTCAGGTTTCCAGATATTACCCGTCTTCCCAACACTCCTGATTTTATTAAAGGTGTAATAAATCTCAGGGGGAATGTTATTCCTGTAGTTGACGTAAGAATCAGGTTCGGATTCCCTGTTGGAGAGGTTACAGACCTTACCAGGATTATCGTTATCGAGACTAACGGCAAGCAGGTGGGCCTGCTCGTTGATAATGTTCATCAGGTGGTCAGGATCCCTATGACAAGTATTGATCCCCCGTCTGATCTTATAACAGGCATGTCCGAGGATTTTATTTCCGGAATCGGGCGCCTTAAAGACAGGCTTATTGTGATACTCAATATGTCGAATATTATCTTCCTTGAAGATAGTGACGATGCCGTCCCGGAGTACAGCGGCAGTATCAATTAATCATTCATGGAGTGAATAACTATGTCTTTTTCCCTTGGAGAATATCAGGATATTTTTCTTGAAGAGGCGGACGAGC
>JAAYBQ010000143.1 GCA_012730035.1 Spirochaetota bacterium | reverse complement strand
TGGGACCTCACGCGCGCAAGGGGGATTGTTCTTGATGCCCCGGATGAGATCGATTCATTCTCCCTGATAGACAGCGCGCAACACGTTCCCTGGAGCATAGTACCGGGCAACCACAACTTAAGCGTAAAAAAACAGCTTAAAATACCTGAAAACGAACTTATAATTTACGAGCTTCATGTCAGGGGATTTACCGCCCATGAATCTTCAGGATCAGCTGCACCGGGCACATTCATTGGCCTTACGGAAAAAATCCCATACCTCAGGGAACTGGGTGTCAATGCAGTCGAACTTCTGCCAATACAGGAGTTTGACGAATACGAAAATATAAACGTAAATCCGCTGACAGGTGACAGGCTTAAGAATTACTGGGGCTATAGCACCATCGCTTTTTTTGCGCCCAAGGGAAGTTACAGCGCGTCCGGATCACTGGGCCAGCAGGTAACCGAGTTCCGCGAAATGGTCAGGCGCTTTAACGATGCAGGCATAGAGGTTTTTCTTGATGTCGTATTCAACCATACACATGAAGGCGACTACCGCGGGCCGACACTCTCTTTCAGGGGAATCGACAATCCCATCTACTATATCCTGGACGACAGTAAAACGGGCTACAAAAACTATTCAGGATGCGGAAACACCTTCAACTGCAACCATCCCCTTGTAAGGCAGTTTATACTTGAATGCCTCAGGTACTGGGTAATCGAGATGGACGTTGACGGATTCAGGTTCGATCTTGCTTCTATACTGGGCCGTGATCAGAAGGGGGAGATACTCTCCAATCCTCCCCTGATAGAGTGGATCGAGGAGGACCCTATCCTGCGCAACACAAAAATAATTGCCGAGGCATGGGATGCCGGCGGCGCATACCAGGTCGGCAAGTTTCCCGGACGGTGGGCCGAATGGAACGGAAGATACAGGGATGAAGTACGCAGGTTCTGGCGTGGCGACAGCGGGTTCAAGGGATTATTTGCAACAAGGCTCACCGGGAGTTCGGACCTTTACATGTCATCATCCCCAAACCGCAGCATAAACTTTATAACATGCCACGACGGTTTTACACTGAATGATCTGGTCAGCTATAACAACAAGCATAATGTTGAAAACGGAGAGAACAACCGGGACGGTGAAAACCATAACTTCAGCTGCAACTGGGGACACGAAGGACCTGATGCTCCGGCTGAAACTGAAGAGATACGCGTAAGAATGATTAAAAACATGACAGCCACCCTGCTCCTTTCGCTGGGCATACCCATGCTGCTGGCCGGTGATGAATTCAGAAGAACCCAGAAAGGCAACAACAACTCCTACTGCCAGGATAATGAAATTTCATGGATAGACTGGACTCTTCTGGAAAGGCACAACGACATATTCACTTTTACGAAAAAGATGATTGAATTCCGCAAAAAGCACCCTGTATTTTTTAAACCTCGCTTTTATACAGGTGACAAATGCACCGGGAGTGAATGCGAAGACATATCATGGCACGGCATTGAAACCGGTGATCCCGGCTGGGAAAGGGATGACGGATGCCTGGCAGCCCTGATTAACGGAGATTCAGCCATACAAAACGGATATGAAGGTGACTGCGATTTTTACATGATGTTCAACACTTCGGCAGAGGAGAAGTTGTTCCGCCTGCCGCAATCACCATCCGGTCGGGGGTGGCGCGTCTCGATTAATACAGCCGAAACAGGGGGCAGGGATATATTCACAGAAAATGACGGACCAAATGCAGCCCATAAAAATATTACCGTGAAATCCCGCTCCCTTTTAATACTGACAGCCTGAAGATCAAAATCATGTGCGCTTAATTCAGCTTGCCATTGCCCTGTTAAGATCATCAATCAACTTTGTGAGTTTTGAATCATCCATGCCGTGAGCCCTCATGCCCTGCGCAATTGTTTCAGAAACACTCAGGTGGCACCCTATGCAATGAAGACCGTAACTGCCCAGAATCGGCGCTGCCCCTGGAAAAATCTGGAGCAGTTCACCGAAAGTCATATCCTTGTTAATTTTTTTTGTCATAAAAAACCTCACTTAAAAACAGTATCCCGGAGGATTATTTTTTATTGTATTATAGCGTTTCACGAATGAATTAAACCATAGTGTCATCTCCGCGAAGGCGGAGATCCATTTTGAGGTTATATAAGCACTATAGAAAATATGGATTCCCGTCTGCACGGGAATGACAAACAGTTTCAAACAAAAAAACTGGTTTATTTTAATCGTTAGTTGCTATAATCAATATGATTAATAATCCAGACGGCTTTTTCTCTATGCAAAAATTATCCTGTTGTTTAATATGTCTATAATTATTTTACAAGATTTCAATTAAAGTGGAATAGAAAATAATTAAACAGGGACCAGCAGAAACGATATACATGATTATTGCCGATAAATCCAGCCGGCGCTTGAAGCATTATTCGGGGCTTACAGAAACCAGACAGATTATGCTTGAAATTGAAAGGCATTTGTACGAAACTATAGTAACCGGAACTTATACTGTATGAATACACTAATAATACTCGTATTTATGACCATACTCACCGTTCTTGCGTGGGCGCTTTTCGGAGGGCAGAACAGGGTCGTGACCACGCCCCGTCCCGATGACAAGGATAAACCTGAAACCGGGACAGATGAGGAACCTGAAAAAATATTAAGACGCCGTGCATCCGACAGAGCTATAGAAGAGGAATTCCCCGAAAGAAGGCGCAGTGACGATATCAGCAGGGAAAGAATAAATGATACCGGTGAAGGCCCTGCCCCTTTTGAACTTCCCTATTCCGCTAACAGTATTATTCCCGACAGTTCAAGATTCAGGATGTACAAGCGCACACTTATCAATTCCGAAATCTATGCGCGCAAAGGTGACATAGATACGGCAATCTCCCTTTTTAACGGAGTTAAAGAAAGAATTTCTGACAGGGGAATAAAAAGCAGAATTGACGAGAACATTGACTACCTTAACCGCTACAGGGAACAAAAACAGAACGACCTTAAAAAAAGGCACGAAAACCTTTACGCCGGTCAGCAGCCCGGGGAACTGCGGCTTAAAATTGACGGACCCGTTCCACATACAATAAACATAGGCACCGGCGGCGGACTCGATTCAGAAGAGCTGGCAAACAGAATATCAGGTCAGATTTCAAAGGAAATAAGCCAGCTTAAGGATGAAATCGAGAACATAAAACCCGGCCCCGGAGATCAGTTAAGCAGTGATGATTCATCCGCCTTTACAGGGATGCAGCAGGAGCTTGAAAACCTTAAGGAACGTTTTGCCGAACTGAGTGAAGAACGTGATAAAACACTGGAAGAGCTGAACAAAATACGGCAGATTAAAGAGGAGGAGCTTGCGCTTAACAGAGACCGCGGAAGGCGCGAAGACGACCCTGACCGCAACAGGCTGCTGGAAAACCTCAAAGATGAAATCAGCAGCCTTAAAGACCTTAAGTATACACTCGACAGCCTTAACAGAAAAATCGAGGATAGGGAAAACCTTAAGATCCCTGAAATTAAACAGAGCCCCCGGCTTACCGAAGCCAGGTACGCCTCACCCGAACCGGTTCACTTTGATGCAAAACCTGTTCTTGATATTCTTGATAAAATAAGTAAAGAAAGCGAGCGCCTTAAAACACCAGAAGCCCCGGCCGAAGATATTCCCGGAGAAGATTCCAGGCTTACCGGAACTCAGCCACCCGCAGATGATACACTCCCCCCGGCTGATACCGGCCTCATTGAAACCGAAAAAGAAAAGGAGATCGACCGCTATACAGATGCGGAAGAGGATCCCAATGCCTTTGACCTTGTAAGCGAATACGGAAAACCGAAAGATGACAGCACCCTTTCTGACGAGGAGATATTCGAAAAAATTCTCACAGACGATAAAAGGAAAAAGGATGACTCCGACTTCGAGATACTCGGCGAGAAGCACAAAGAGGAAAAAGAATACTCTTTCGACGAACCGATGGACGAAAAAAAGAAGGCCGAGCAGGACTTTTACAAAAAATTTATCAAACCCGACAGAATAAAAAAGAAAGAGCTCCCCATACTTAAAGTAAACTACGATTTTAAAAAGCTCCCGGACGAATTCAGCCTTTCAAGAGAAAAGAACATACTTGAATATTCATTCTATAAGTACAAGCCCATGCTTGAGAAGGCTGATGAGTTCATAAAACAGCGACGGGTACGGGATGCCATTAACTACTACAAGGTAGTTCTTGACCAGAACATACCCCCTGAATTTAAAGTAATGATAAAACGCAATATCCGCGATCTGACCGAATACCTTGAAAAATACCTGACCGGCGAATAATCACTTAAAAAACCTGTCAATGCGCGCGTTACCTGAATTGTAAAAAATACCGGTTTTTGCCTGCCCGCCCGTTTGAATTAATCTTACCGGCAATTGACTTAAACTGAAAAATACTTGACTATAACAGCATTAAAGAGAATAAAAAATGATATAAATAATTTACGCATTTTTGTATATATATTCAGAGTTAATTCCTTGACCATATTTTAAAATAAAATGTCTAATTCCACCAGACGCCTTCGGCGGCCGGAGGAAGTAAATTGAACATATTACACTTATAGGT
>JAAYBQ010000142.1 GCA_012730035.1 Spirochaetota bacterium | reverse complement strand
TTTTAAAGAAAAAAGAGCAGATTCAGTTCCTGAAAAAAAAGCCGACATTACAAGCAGTATAAGCAGAACTATGATATGATAAAAAATTGAATCCATAAAGTTCTATTTCGGCCCTGTCTGAAGATCAAGATGAACATCCACATTGAATGTTCTTTCAGAAGTATTGCCGTTAAAATCTGATGCAGTCACTGTAACACTGTTTACTCCCTCTGAATACGTCAGACCGGAAATTAAGTAATACCCTTTTTCATCCGCTGTATCACTGAATACCCTGTTATTTAATGTCAGGCCGTTTGCTGAATATCCAAGTGACCTGTATTCAGCCTCATGAACAGCTTTGCCGTTAAACACTGCTTTGATCCCGTAAATACCCAGGTTCTCTCGTCCAGATACTGAATCGCGTATTTCCACAAGAAGCGGGTAATGTTTTGTTAACCTGATAGATGAGTTGTCCCGTAACAGTGTATACCTGTCACCTATTCTGATATAAAAATTAAGTATCTGCGGCGCCTGACTGTCTCCGTAGCGCGGAAGAAGTAAAAAAGGATTCACAGACTCCCTTTTAACGTTATCCAGTATTGAAAAATGTATATGCTTCCCGTACGAGTGCCCCGTATTACCCACATAACCTAAAATTGAATTTTCATCATAGTATTCTTTAAAATCATCACCATCCTGGAGATGCATATAAATAGACAACATGTTGCCGTCATGCCTGATTATTTTGTAGTTACCGCCACCCCAGTAGTTATCAAGTGGAAAGACCGACCTGTTCCACATAAATACAAGCCGTCCTTTATTAACTGGATAAACTTTGTCCGATTCAGATATCATGTCTATGCCGTCATGAAAATGGTCTGCACGTGATTCACCAAAAGTTGAAGTAAGCCGTGCATTATCCAGCGGCCATCTGAATGACAGGTTTGAAAACGAGAGTATTATTATTGATAATGCGAGTATTCTATTCATGGTCTATTCCTGTTACTGTTGTTTTACGTGCCTGCTGCAGAATTTTCCGGGTTCTGTCCCGGAGTAATAAAATTGAATCGCAGTATCGGTGCATTCACCATTTCTGCCGGCGACTTCGCCCGATTCAAGGCAGATTGTTTCACTTGTAAGACCCTCAACATCAACTGAAAACTGAGGGGGAGGATTACCGCTGTAAACCGAAGCGACGTATTCTGCCCAGACAGGTGCAGCTATTCCGCTTGCCGATCGACCTGTGCCCAGTGAAACCGAGCCCGTCTTGTTTCCGATCCAGACAGATGTTACCATGTCCTGGGTATAGCCAACAAACCAGGCATCTGTGTAATTTGACGTTGTACCGGTTTTGCCGGCGCAATCAAAGGTGAGGCCATATTTTTTTACGAGCCAGGCAGTTGATGCCCCTTTACCCTTCATCCCCTCGAGCATTGAAATGGTAATCCTGGCTGCACCGGGATCAAGCAGCCTTCCTTTTTTTGACCGGATGCCGGCTACCTTGTCATATATTTCTTTTTCGTTGTCCCATATTATCTCACCGCTGTAATCCCGCACCTGTTTAATACCATAAGGTATTATAAATTCGCCGCCGCTTACAAGCAGCGAGTGCAGCACTGCACTTTCAAGTGGTGAAATTTCGTATGTGCCAAGCGCAAATGAAAGTGTCTTGCCAAATCTTTCGTTCATCATGCTGTCATCAAACATAAAAGATTCCTGAATATATGAAAAAACTTTGTCATAGCCTGCTTTATCAAGCACCATTACAGCTATTGTGTTAAGTGACCTGACTATTGCCTCCCGAACTGTAACAGGACCCATATATTCTTTGGAATAGTTCTTTGGTGAATAACCTTTTTCGAACTGCACAGGCTGATCAATAAAAACAGTGGACGGTGTGATCAATTTCTTCTCTATTGCAGAGGCATACACAAGGGGTTTAATTGATGAACCGGGCTGCCTCCTTATCTGATAGACGTTGTCATTCTGGTTACCCGAAGTTAGTTCATATCCTCCCACGTAAGCAAGTATAGCACCTGTAAAAGGATCAATAGAAATCAAAGCCCCTTCTATGTTGACCGATTTTTCATATTCCTTTGCGGCAAGTTCCTGTTTTTTATATGATTTAGAAACTTTAATATGGTACTCTCTCTGCGCGAGTACTCCATTTCTCAATGATCGCACAGCGGCATCCTGTTTTAGACCATCTATTGTTGTATAAACTGACAATCCCCCTTTTTTAAGAGTCTCTTCACCAAAACGCTCTGCAAGTTCACGCCGTATTTTTTCCACAAAAAAGGGAGCCCTGTTAATCCTGTATGAACTGTAAATGAAACTGCCAATTCGCGAACCGACAGCCTTATTCTCAAAATAAACAATTCCCCATTTGCGTGAAAATTCTTTCATCATAATGTCAGGATCGGAATTTTTCAGGTAACCTGTTTCAATCAGAGACTGGAGTATCCTTCTGGTTTTTGCGACAGAATTGTTCAGGTTGGACAACGGGGAATAAATCAGGGGATTAGATATTGTACCAATAATCATTGACGTTTCAACAATATCCAGGTCACGCACTGACTTTCCGAAGTACATTTTTGAAGTTGATTCAACTCCGTATGAACCATTACCAAAATAGATCAGGTTCAGGTACATCTGAAGAATATCCTGCTTGTCGTAATATTTTTCTATTTCTATCGCGCAGTAAGCTTCATATATTTTTCTTTTCAGATTGCGTTCCATATCAGTAAAAAGAACTTTTGCCAGTTGTTGAGTTATTGTACTCCCGCCCTGTGTTACCCTTAAACTTATAATATTCCGTACAAACGCGCGAAGAATCCCCCAATAGCTTATACCGCTATGATTATAGAATTCACGATCTTCGCTGGCTATAAGACCTTCAATCAGAGACCTGGGAATAAAATCAAGAGGAACGATTTCTCTTTTCTCTTCAAAAAATTCTCCAATTATTTCACCATTCATGTCGTAAATGCGCGTGGGTATATCAACAGCTTTCGCCCCGGTTTCGACCTCGGTCCTTGAGTATGGATAACCTTTTTTCA
>JAAYBQ010000141.1 GCA_012730035.1 Spirochaetota bacterium | reverse complement strand
TTAATCTTCTGCCGCTGAGCATTGCCCTGTTCCCTGATATATAATCATCGGGAAAGAGGAGTATCTGGTTCATAACGTTTAAGTGTCCATTTTGTTGAATGATTAATCAGCCGCGCACGATACAGGGGGTTGAATTCAGTTCCTGCTGAATCCTATCCACTGCCCGTTCCAGCACGCCCTGCCCCAGCGAAGTTCCCGGCTCGACTCGTACCAGTATGTTCCCGTAAAATCGTCGACCTGGACAGACCTGAGTATCTCTTCACTGCTCCCGTTGGGGTCAATGTAATAAACAGTGCGGGAAACCGGGTCATAACCTGCCAGGACAATGTAGTGTCCGGGATAGGGCCATTTTCTTTTAAGGTGGACTATTACCGGCCGGTTACGGTTAAGGAATGCGGGGACTATTCTTTCAAAAAATTCACTTCTTCTCTGCTCAAGATTTTTGACCACAGGTTCAGTTGCCCTGTCATTAGATTCAACAGAGGAATAGAATTTTTCACGCACATTGCTGCTGTTCAGGTAGTAGAGCCCTTTTACTGCAGCAGTGAGTTCATTCCACCCCGTTGAACCGCTTCTGCCGTTCATCCATTTAGAAACCGGGCTCTTTCTGTCGATTACAACAGCGTTGCCGCCTTGACCAACAGCCTGGTCATTGATCTGCATGCTGAAGAGCGGCCCCTTTTTTCCCTTTGAAAACCTGTAAGCCCTGCGGTCGTCACCATCATACCTGAATATTATATAGAACGAGGCGGGGCCGCACTGGCCCGCCCCCTGCTTTACGTAATAGCCGGCGGGATTTTTTCGTATAAGTTCAAAGGGCTGCATGGCGTAGATGAACACCCCCTGGAGTAAAATTATCGCGGTCATTAATATTGCAGTATGCATATTTTTCATTACAGTGAACCGCCGCCATCGGCCACGCCGGCACCGCAGGTGTTAAGTTCATCTTTCTCTCCGTCAACTAAAAGATTCGCTGCAGTCCGCAAATAGTATATGCCGATCATTGCGCGTAAAATCATCAGTGAGACAGTGTACACCAGGCTCATGGCAAGTATATTGGCAGGTGTTCCGAAATCCTTAAAAAAATACAGCATCGCGGCCTGTATGGTACCCAGCCCGAACGGTGTTATGGGCAGGTTGCCCACGAAAAAGATAATAGGCACCAGCGCAGCCAGAGTCAGAAAGGGGATCTCCATGTGAAAAGCGCGTACTGCAAAATAAAAAAAGACAACAAATGTAAGAAAGTAAAAAGTCCGCTGTAAAAATATTTTTGCGTATATTGAAAGGCTGCTCTCTCTTATGGGCGCGAGTATTGAACTATTAACAAACCTCCTTAAGAAACCGAGTGCCGGAATATATTTGAGCAGAACAATTTCAACGTTATAAAATAGAAAAAGCCCCGATGCAAGGTAAAGCACCCACCATGCTATACCTGAAGATTGCCCCGCCAGAAGAAATCCCGCAACCGCAAGAAAAGCGATACCCGCGCTTTCAACCACCATATAGTAAAAGAGTATACCCGTTGACCTTAGCAGCCCCACGCCGTAGAGCCTTTTAAGATACATGGCAATGGCTCCCGCGCCAAGACCGTAATTGATAATCATCAGCAGAAATGTACCGCCCCGTATAGAGAGCATGGTTAGATAATCCACCGGATGACCGAAGTAGCTGTAAAGTTTCTGCACGTTGTATGTCTCGACGTAAAACCATATAAAGACAAAAAGTATTACGAGCGGAACATAGACAGATAATTCAGCGACTTCAAGTGATTCAAGAAACATCACGTAGTCAATGCGGCTGAAAAGAAAAACAATTATTGATAACGACACCAGCCATGGTAGCAGGCGTTTTACATAAGATGATCTGGTAGATTTACGTTCAGGGTTCATGTCAGATAATTTCGCTGTGTATGTATTTGCGTTTTACTTTTCTGACCCGATCAATGTCGTTAACTTCATGAGCTTTAACGACAAAGCCTTTACCGAACAGACCGGCCGCGCGGCTTACAATCTCGTCGATACATACAGCTGTAAAGTGAGGCCCCCGCACATAATAAAAATCTGCGTGTCTAAGGCTGCGTTGCACAAGGTAAAAATCATTAAGCAGCAGGTGCTCAATATTATGCTGGTGGAGCGGCCTCTCAACAGCCTCGTATATGCTCCAGGCAGGAACATGCACATCTCCCGGCAGCAGAAAATAATCATCCTTACGTCCCTCTATTTTACCCAGTAAAGGCATTTGACCGCCGCATGAACACTTTTTTTCTGACAGCGAAGATATGTCACCTATTTTGTAGCGTATCAGGGGCATGGCAAAACTGTTAAGTGCGGTTAGAGTCACCTCGCCCCTCTCACCGGGTCCGCAGAGTTTATCCTTGCTGTCCAGTATCTCAACTACAACATTGTCGCTGTATATGTGCATGCCGTGTTCCCTGCACATGCTTGCAATTACACCGGTCTCGACGCATGAGTATTCCTCGTAAACGGGGCACATGTACTTCTGCGCTATAAGCCTGCGGTCCTTCTCAAGTATCATCTCTGAGTTGAGGCAGATGGCCTCTATACCGGCTCTCTTCATCTCTCCCGGCCTGAAATATTCTGCAAGGTCAAGGGCATACGACGGATAAATCGAAAGTATATGCGGCCTGTAGTTAAGAATAAAATCCCTTACCTGGTCAAAGGGCTGGTCAAGGGTAAGCCCCTTCTGCCTGAACAGGCCGAAGGTAAATCCGGGATCTTCGACTTCGGGCAGAAAATATAAAAGTTTTTTCAACGGGGAATATCCTATCATGGTATACGCCCTGTAATAAAGCTGAAACCTGGACTGCAGGTTAAAACTGTCCCATACCACGCGAAGCATCTTTCCCGAAGACCCTGAAGTTGTGCGCACCAGGCAGTCACTTAAGTCATATTTACGCGAAAGTATGCCGTTAAAATTTTTCTGAATATCATCCTTTGTTACAACGGGCATCAGGGCAAGGTCTGCAGGTGTGCGTATATCATCGGGTGTCAGGCCCGCACGTTCCATCAGATCCCTGTAGAAACCTGAAGTGTAATAGGCATGCCTTATAATGTTGCACAGCTTTTTATTGCGTATATTGCTGATATGTTCGGCCGATTTAAGATGGTTATTATGAAAGTGAAAATAACCGTATATTTTATTTATCATTCGGGAAGGTCTCCATTAATACATGGCAGGTCTGAATATTTAACGCCTGTCCACTGGACAGGCGTTAAATTATACCGGTACTTAATAAAATCAAGTTTTTTTGTGTCTAATTTCTTCTTTTACGGTAAGTACGGCGCATCATTATCAGTCCCAGGGGAAAGAGCATTGTGATGATCAGGCTTACGAATCCGGCCATCATGTCCGCTGGTCCCGAGTGGCCCCGTGATGCAAATGCAGTCATACCGCATCCGCCGCCACCCGCGCTCGGATTGGTTTTTACAAGGCTGCCCGGGTCAGAGTAATCACCTTCACCGTCGTAATCATCGTCGCCGTAGTACGGGTCCTCGTTGCCCGGATCGTTGTAGTCACCGGGGATGTCTTCATCATCAACGGCATCATCCACTGCCTCGGGAAGTTCATAGTTCCATGCAATATACGAGGCTGACTGGTTGCTGTAGTTTTTATAAACGAAAGAGTTGCAGTATTCGGAGAATTCTGCAAGCAGTTCACGTGTTACCAGTTCAGGATTATCACGCAGCACTGCCATGAGCAGGTTCGTGTTGCGTATTACTATATCCTCAAGGGGGAATGTCCAGGCCTGAAGCGATACAAGACGGGGATAGTTAATGGTATTGTCCATGTAAATTGAAGTGGGATACGATGTCTCCCAAATTGATTTCAAATATATCCTCTTGTTCTGGTATATATCACCACCAGTGGATCCAGATCCATTATTATCATACAAAGAAATTGCATTGTATGTAGCATACAAATCATGGGAACTGCCGAAGGGATTGGACTGTGTACAATCAAACAGCAGGTTCAGGAAACTGTTTGGACCTTTATCTGTTGTACCGGAAACACCATCCCAGTACTGGAACTGGTCTACGTACCTGTTCACATAGCATCTATTTCACCGGTGCCTGGCAACTTCTGGAGATACCACTACAACCTGGGCTTCATTGAACTGGTGGGTAACGAAGACACTCAGCTTCCCGTG
>JAAYBQ010000140.1 GCA_012730035.1 Spirochaetota bacterium | reverse complement strand
GGCAATGTTTAAAATTTTGTTAAAAAATTGACAAAATGAAATATTTACTCAAATTATTCCGCTAATAGGCAGTTAAAAGATAAACTGTTGAAGATCAGGCAAAACCGCTGCTATTGTTGTTATTGTTAATTTATTAGCCTTATTAACATCTGAAAGGAAAATGGTATGATCAACGGCCTCTGTTATTTTTTTTGGCGGATTTATGTCGTTGACCGTTACCCTGGGAATAATGATTGAAAATGAAAGGCTGGCACATCGATATCTGTTTGCATCATTGATGTTCTGCCTTGCTTCACTTCAGCTTCTTAACGGTTTGCTTGTGGCAGGACAGCTGGGTGCATATCCCGCCCTGATATTCTGGTATCTGCCTTTCCTGGCATTAATAGGTCCGCTTTTCTTTTTAACCTTCAAATCAGCCAACTGTGATTCGTACAGTTTTAAAATGACTGATTATCTACATTTTTCATGCGGGCTGCTGATAATTCCGCTACTGATCCCGCTTTCTGCACTCGATTCTGAAACTAAAGCCGCTTACATTATGAAAACTCCCCGCTATGCCGGGGAGGAACCGATGTTCAGGCTATATTCAGCCCTGTTTCTTCTGGTAATACTTAATCTTGCCGGGTACCTGCTTTATTTTATAAGGGAATGCCTCTACTTGCTTAATCTCAGGCTGATAATGGAGAAAAAGGTCTCACCCTACCTTATGATAATAATCATTATAAGTTTTCCGCTTCAGCTGATATTTTTCGGGGGCCTGGTTGCAATAAGCATGGTGGAACATTCCCGGCCGGTATTTTTCGGTGTTGTACAGGCACTTACAGCCCTGTCTTTTTTCCTGACTTTATTTGCGTTTGTCATGGAAAAGAAAAACATTAATTTTTTCAAGGTATTGCATACCCAGATAGAAACCAGGCGTTATGAAATTTCGATGACACATAACCTTGATGTCACACTTGTATTGAGCAGGATAAAATCATTGTTTGAACATGAGAAAATATTCTGCGACGAGGACCTTTCACTGAGCAGCCTGGCCCGTGAACTTGAAATAGAACCTTACCAGCTTTCCAGGATTGTTAACGAAAACTTCAATAAAAATTATAAAAATTTTATCAATGAGTACAGGATTGAAGAGGCTAAAAAGATTCTCCTGTCGGAAAAAGACCGGACAATAACTTCGGTTGCGTATGCAGTTGGTTTCAATTCCACTACTGTCTTTTACGAATGGTTCAGCCGGATCACCGGTATTACTCCTAAAAAATTCCGGGAAAAAACCTGTATCCCTGAGGTTTACAGGCCTGAATTTTAAACAGCAGTCTATAAAACAGAGAATTACAAGCCACGGTTAAAACAGCTTTTCGCTTGTAAAAAGGGGGTTCTTTTTCAATTCTGATGTTATCTTTATTCGCAGAAATATTATTGCCGGGGTGAAGTAATGCGGTTAATATCGTTTGTTTTGTCAATGTTTATCAGTACAGTTCTTTTATCGTGTTCGATTATTAAACATTCGCCATGCCAGGAGAACTGCGAGTATAACCGCAGGGACTGTGTGCAGATGTGTGGTGATCCTGACAAGGCCGGGTTTAAACTTAAACTTGGAGGTGACTGGGCAATCGGATCTGTTGATTCATGTATCAGGGAATGTAACATAAGATCAGACGAGTGCCTTGAACGCTGCAGAACTGAAAATAAAAAAGAACCGGCAGCTGATGAATAAAATTCTCCTTCTTTCACTGAACGCGCGTTATGTGCATTCAAACCCTGCGTTGCTGTACATCCGGAATTACATTGCGTCTGTATGCGGTGACGCCGTTATACTTGAACGCGGCATTAACGAAAAGAACAGCAATATACTGGAATATATCATTGGTGTGCGGCCTTCAGTAATAGCCATTTCCGTCTACATCTGGAACACAGTAAAGGTTAAGCAACTCATCCCTGAACTGCGAAGGCTGCTGCCGGGAATATGTATTGTTCTTGGCGGCCCGGACGCAGGGTACAACGCAAATGAGTGGCTCGCCTCGCAATATGCTCCTGACTACATCGTTGCAGGCGCAGGCGAGGCAGGCATGCTGAAACTTGCGCAGTCCGGGTTCAGCCTTAAGGAAAAGGTTATCCGCGAAAAGAATCCGCCATTCAGCTCAATCCAGTTTCCGTATAACAAAAGTGATATGGAACGGCTGGCCGGCAGGTTTATCTACTATGAAAGCAGCCGGGGCTGCCCGTACAAATGCTCATACTGCCTGTCATCGCGTGAGGACCAGAGGCTTGAGTTCAGGCCTGTAAGCATGGTATGCGATGAACTTGATTTTATTACTTCGTTTAATCCAGAGCTT
>JAAYBQ010000139.1 GCA_012730035.1 Spirochaetota bacterium | reverse complement strand
TGTATACTGCTTTTTTGGTCGCCTTTCCATCTGTTCTGCCATTGACTACGAGGGCATCAAAATATACTACAGGGTATGTCTTCTCCAGGAGTCGGCTCTGCCATTCTTTGGCATCGGCAATTACATCAGCCGTAACAGTTGAAACAAGGTCTGGCGACACATCGACACCGTAAATATCTTTTAGATGACCCTGGATGTCGCGCGTAGTCATTCCACGAGCATACATGGATATGATCTTATCATCAAAGCCTTCAAATCTTCGCTGATTCTTTTTTACAATTTGAGGTTCAAATTCGGCATTACGATCACGGGGAACATCTATCGTAACATCGCCAATGTCTGTGAGTAATGTCTTGCTGCTCTTGCCGTTGCGGGAATTGCCAGTACCTATTCCCGCACTGACATTTTTCTCATAGCCGAGATGATCAACCATCTCGGCATTCATGGCTTTTTCAACCAGCCGCTTTGTTAATTGTTTAAGCAGTCCACTTTCGCCAGTGATCTGCTCAGGTTTAAGCTTGCTGAAATCAATATTTTCAAGCAGCTTCTCGATTAAATCGTCTTTCTCTTTGGCCATCTTTTTCCCTCTCCATAAGGTATTTAATATGGCCATTTACACAATCTTTTTTACACCCTCCCTGGATCGGAGTTGATACCATCTCAATTTTCATCATGATTTTATTTTTAAGGTGACTTGTGGTAATCATAGGTCCTCCGTATACGGCTAAAGTGACATGTTATGAGTAATCAGGATTATTAATTAAAGAATACTGTATTGTTATAGACTTATCAAATCCCGCTGATAGTTTTTATAAAATTATTAACCACATAGAGCATTATCTTCTTCGCTTGAGTATTGTACCATGATCTTTTATTTCATCGTAAAGTCCATTCTTGGTTATTACCATGAACTGAGAAAATTTGGATTTACAGAACCATTAACAGTAACTAAAGTCAATAATATAACAATATTTAATTCCAGGAGGACTGTAATGAAAAAACCGGTATTTTTACGTAATATTCTGCTGTTATCACTGCTTCTTATTTCTGCATCAGCCGGGGGCAACCAGGCCGGAACTGATAGTTTTGATAACTGGAATAAAGCGTATGAGTATCTTCAGACGGGGGATTGCGGCATGGCTCTTCCGTGGCTGCTTAAAGCAGAGAGCAGCGGGGAGAAGACTCACTGGATATATAACAATCTTGTCAATTGTCTTCTGAAAGACCGGAAAACTGAAGAGGCTCTTGCTTTCGCAAAAAAAGGAATGGAAAGATTCCCTGATGAAATTGTCATGAGGGATACCCTTATATGGGCTCTCCAAAGCAGCGGGTGGAGCTTAATAGGCAACAAAAAGTATTATGAAGCTGAAAACCGTTTCAAAGAGGCCCTGGTCCTGGATGAAAAAAACGCAGAAACCCTGAATGGTTACGGAGTGGCTCTCAGGGAAAGCGGCGATATTTCAAAACTGGCATATTCCGTGGATGTTCTTGAACAGGCTTTTGTTTTGAGCCCTGATAAGGATTATATATTCCATAATATGTGGTACGCATATTCAAAATTGCTGACGACCGCTGCGGCTGACGGTGATTTTGAAACTCTGGAGAAGCAGATTAAGCGTCTGAACAGCCATTATATTCTGAATAAAAAACAGTACAATAAATATAACATAGGTCATGATTCAATTGACGATCTGTCAGCGTCAGCCTATGGGGTTTGCGGAATTGATCCGCAGCCCGGAATTGACTCTGATAAATGCGTCACATCCCTGGAATCTATGGTTGCGGAATATCCTGATAATTACAGGCTGAAATTTATTCTCGGATGCGCCTATACCAATAACGGCAACGCCGCAAAGGGCTATCTTTACAGAGAGCAGGCCTGGGCCGATTACCTTAAAATCAGAAAACCGGTTTTTGCTGAGATTTTTTTGAGCTTTCCTCTAAGAGGCAGAATATTATCTATAAAATATCAGGCACCTGTGCCAAAAAGCCATTCAGGCCTGTGGAGGAACGCTGTAGATTATATTGTCGTAAATAAAGAGGGGGCGAATATTTCATACGGGCAGAAAGTTTACGCGCCTGCTGACGGAGAGATCACCTTTATTTCTGACGGCAGCCCTGAACTGAGCAATCTATGGCTTAAAATGGATAATGGATATACAGTGGGGCTTGTTCATTTCAGGCCGGGTTCTTTTAAAGTAAAAAAGGGGCAGAGGGTCAAATCAGGCGACCTCCTGGGAGAGTTGGGGATACCGGACAATGCCCATTTGCACATGCATATATTTAATGACCAGGGAGCCACAGTTCCGTATAAATTTAAAAAATTCCGTTCTGCAGAGGGCAAAACCATTAGCGACAACGTGCCGGAACCCGGGAAGGTGTTTTATTTCCCCTGATTGCTAACCTGCGGATTTTGTCCTTGAAATAATTACTGACTTATATTACAGGTTAGCCATGAGAACATCATTATATTTTATATTTAAAGGCAAGGCCGGATTCTGGGCATTTGCAATAATTTTTATAATAACCGGAGTCATTTTTGCATTTGTTGTGCCTGAACTTATTACACATGCAGAAACTGATTCAATTCAGAACAGGGCTCAGGATGTATCAGCAGCCGCTGATCTTTCAGTCATGACCTTTGTATTCAGATTACTGGGCTGGATATTACTTGTACCCGGCGCAACAGTATTTATATTGATTATTGTAGCATCAATAATTAAAATAAAATCTCCACAAAATGAAGGCGCATTTTTCTGGTGGATTAATTTTACCGGCGGAATGATGGGCGCGCTTTTGTTTGCAATACCTTCAATGTTTATCTATCCCATATTCTTACTTCTTCCTGAAAATATAAAGCAGCAGGCAAAGAATACGTCAATGATCCTTCCGCTATTTACAATAGTTGGCATAATTGCTGGTATAGCTATATTTTTTATAGCACGCTCCCAGTACAGGGGACGCCCGCGCTGGACCGGAAAAACCTCCTGAATGTCCCGTAGATATTTAGTGTTAAAGTACTTTGAGTTTTTTAATGCGGGCAGTTTGCCGGATAAACATATTTTTTAAAAAACTACGGGTTTACCACGATGACAGTTTTTTAAAAAACAGAAGTCTGTTAGAGTATAATCTGCCGTGTGCAGCAGTTTTTTTATTGAAATAATTTTTATTCGGGGATAACATACCTGGTGAGATTGTAGTTAATCCGTTCCATCAAAATCTTTTTGCATAATAATTTTTCAGGGGGAAAGATAATGAAAAAATTTGCTCTTTTTGTATTCAATGGAGATCCGATGTGTTTTATCCATGTTCTGCTCAATGCACTGGACATGAACGCTAAAGGATATGAAGCGAAAATTATTATCGAAGGGGGATCTGTTAAGCTTATTCCTGATCTTGTTAAACCGGATTTTCCTCTTAACATGTTATGGAACAAGTGTATTGATGCCGGGCTGGTTGATGGGGTATGCAAAGCGTGCTCCGCAAAACTGGGGACCCTTGACGCAGCAAAGGAG
>JAAYBQ010000138.1 GCA_012730035.1 Spirochaetota bacterium | reverse complement strand
ACAGCGCGCTTTCGGAGGATTTTACCGCAATAAGAATTTTCGGGAAACCTGAAGTGCGCGGACACAGGCGCATGGGTGTGGGGCTTGCGCTCGGTTCATCTATCGAAGATGCCAGGGCAAAGGCGCGCAAGGTCAGGGAGAGTGTTGGTTTTACCATGAAATAGTTCATGTGCAGCGCGGCAGGGATCAAGGCGTTACCCCGCAGCGGGCGTTACACGGTAAGACTGCGGCCATGACGCAGAGTGGTTATGACTGAGCCTTTAGCAGTTGCAAATTCGGCTTGCAGTAAGTATCTTCAGTGCAATGGAAGTTTCTATGTACATCATTTTTTGCAGAATGTTCGCCCGTGAGGAGTTTAAGCCGCGAGCCCGGCCCGCAGGGGCCGCCCTGAATTATCTGCAATTAACTGTCTGCTTAATTTTTCACCACACAGTAAATATTCCCCGGCGTCTTAACATCAGGGTGCGGATCAGATTTAACGGATTCACCACCGGTGTCATTGCGCTTGCAGGCGCTTCATCGACCAGGAGCTGCGGCCGCGTGTACACCGATAATTGAAGCATACCCTTTTCGTGCAATTTAATAAAATTCCACACGGCACTTGTGAACATCTCCCGGGGGAATACTCCGCTGATGCCGGGAAAGCCCGATGAGCGGAGTGTGTCACGCAGAACTGTGGTGCAGCTGTTCGTGAAAATTCTAAAGTCGCTGTAGACCCCGGGCTTTCGGGGGTTTTCGGGTGTTCTGTGAATTTTTTCAAGTGCCGAGTGCAGAGCTGCGGCCAGATTTACAGTATTGCAACCTGTTATGCGAACAGCGTGGATGCTGCGCATAAACTGCCTTCCGAATTTGTCCAGGTGGGGCTGGTCAGGATTTTCAATGCTGTATCCGCCGCCGGGAGCAGGGGAAAATTTTCCAAGGGCGGGCCTGTAGAAATATTCCGCTTCGTTCATAACCTCACATTCGTTTAGAAGATGTGAGAAGTTGAATGTTTCACCGTTTACATTAATGGCAGTGTGTCCCATGTATGAATAGAAATAACCGGGCAGTCTTTCGTTAAAGTAGAGTTCAAAGAAAGGCTCAGTAACGGGGGGTGTTACCGGCCAGAGCAGTGCAATCCGTTTTCCCGTAAGGTAATCATGCTCCGGCAGAAGTTCTCCGAAAAGTTCCATCGATTTCCAGTGTTTTAAATACCCGCTCCAGACCGCCGTATCTGAAAAAATTTTTCGGCCGCTTTTTTCCTGCAGAAAGACCATGCCTTTATGGTCGGTGAGGATTCCTCTGTAAATTTTTTTACCGGGCATCAGTTTTACCTTGCTGAAAGTTTTTTTATAGTTGCCTGTGTATCTGAAATTTCAAGTTATTTTTGCCCCGGCGATATAATAATCACTTAACCGTACAGGTGCGAACACTCAGAGTTTGCAGTGATCTGACTGTTTATTGCGTGAACAATTTAACATTAGCGTAACAATGAATGAGCGTTGAGGGGCATTTTAGTATTTATATTCTTTTCATCGCGGCGTAGGTGTGGATTATAAGTATCAGGGGGTTATGCATGCGGTCGATAAGAGAGGTAAGTACAGGCCTTAACGGATTTGATAAAATAATAAATAACCTGAACCTTGGAGACAACGTTGTGTGGCAGGTTGACAACCTTGAAGTTTACAGGGAATTTGTTGCGCCATACGTTGAACAGGCTTTCATGGATGGCAGAAAAATCCACTATATCAGGTTTGCATCGCATGAACCGGTCCTTGACCCTGCTGACAGCAGGATCAATTATCACAGTCTGAATGCTTTTTCCGGTTTTGAGTCCTTCGCGTTGAGTGTTCATGGAATAATCGCAGAGGCGGGAAGGGAGGCGTTCTATGTTTTTGACTCGCTTTCAGATTTGCTTTCGGCCTGGGCAACAGACCTGATGATAGGAAATTTTTTCCGCATAACATGCCCCTACCTTTTTGACCTGGATACAGTCGCGTATTTTGCAATCATGCGAAACAGCCATGACTTCAGGACAATAGCCCGTATACGTGAAACGACCCAGTTGCTGATTGATGTATACAGTTTTGAAGATCATGTTTACGTGCATCCACTCAAGGTGTGGAACAGATATTCCCCGACAATGTTCTTTCCTCATCTGCGCACCGGCAACTCTTTTCAACCCATACTGAACAGCGCAGATATATCAGATTTTATAAGCTATATACAGAAGATTGCATCTGAAATGACTAAGCGAAACCTTGATTTCTGGGACAGGCTTTTTCTCGAGGTTGAATCACTTGATAAAAACGGGGCGACGGAAAGTGAAAAGTATGCAATGCTCCGCAGGCTCTGTTTTCTACTTATAGGGCGTGATGAAAGAATTCTTGATCTTGCGTCAAAAACATTCACACTTCATGATTTTCTTGCGCTCAATTCCCGTCTTATAGGCACCGGCTTTGTAGGGGGCAAGGCGGTGGGCATGCTTATTGCGCGTAAAATAATGTTGAATGAAAAATCATTCGACTGGAACAGCTTGCTTGAGCCGCACGATTCGTTCTATGTCGGATCTGACGTGTTCTATACGTACATTGTACAGAACGGATTATGGAAAGTTTTTCTTGAACACAAAACCGGTGAGGGTTACTACAGCAGGGCTCCAGAGCTTCAGCAGCAGATGCTCTCCGGAGTTTTTCCCGATTCAATCAATGAACAGTTTATGCGCATAATAGAATATTTCGGTCAATCTCCATTCATAGTCCGGTCAAGCAGCCTTCTTGAAGATACATACGGCCACGCCTTTGCGGGAAAATATGAAAGCTGTTTTTGCGTCAACCAGGGGAGCCCCCAGCAGCGTTTTGATGCCTTTATAAATGCGGTGCGCATTGTTTATGCAAGCACAATGAATGAAGATGCCCTTGCATACAGGGAACAGAGGGGGCTTGACAGGCTTGATGAACAGATGGCGCTTATTGTAATGCGTGTTTCGGGCATTCACAGGGGGCGTTATTTTTTTCCGGATATCGCGGGAGTCGGGCTTTCGTATAACACATACGTCTGGCAGAAAGAGATGGACCCCGAGGCCGGAATGGTGAGGCTGGTTTTCGGACTTGGTACACGCGCGGTCGACAGGGTGGAGGGGGATTATCCGCGTATAGCCGCACTTGATTATCCCATGTTAAGGTCTCACGGCAGCATGGACGACCTTAAACGTTTTTCACAGCACAGGGCTGATGTTCTTAATATTGAAGAGAATGCAATTCAGACTGTAAACATTGCATCGCTACTTGCCGAAATTCCGGAACTTGATTTTTCCATGGCAGGGACTTATGATCCGGAAACAGCGCAGGTGATCAGCTCCATGGGACTCAAGGATGCCACTCCATGGTTCGTAAGCTTTGACAGGTTTCTCTCTGAAACTGACTTTCCCGTGAAGATGAGAGCAATCCTTGAAATACTTAAAAGGAATTATGATTATCCCGTTGATATTGAATTTACTGTGAATTTTCTTTCATCCGGTTCATACAGAATAAATCTGCTTCAATGCAGGCCATACCAGGCAAAAGGACTCGATTCGGGCATGACGATACCAGAAGATATTCCTGAAGAACATGTAATTATCAGAACAGCCGGGAACTTTCTTGGCGGCAGTACGCGGCTGGGCATAGACCGGATCATCTGCATTGACCCGGCCGGTTATTCGGCGCTCAGCCAGTCTGACAAATATGAAACCGCAAGGATTGCGGGCAGGATTAACAGGATGGATCCGGCTAAAACGATCATGCTTACAGGGCCGGGCCGCTGGGGAACCACCACTCCCAATCTTGGAGTACCTGTCCGTTTTTCAGAGATCAACAATGTAAAAGTACTCGTTGAAGTGGCTCTCATGGATGAGAACGTAATGCCTGAGCTTTCTTATGGTTCGCACTTTTTCCATGACCTTGTTGAAACAGGGATATTTTATGCTGCGGTTTTTCCGGATGCAGCCGGTTTCGTTTACAATCCTGGAATTCTGAAAGGTGAAAAAAATATACTCGCGGAACTGTTACCCGAAGCCGCCAGATACGGCGAGGTAATCAGGGTACATGATTTTAGCGAAGGTGAAATCATTATGATGACGGATATTGTTTCTCAAAGATTTGTTTGTTACAGGAGTGTAAACTTTTAATCTGATCGAGATATTTGAGGTAAAAAAAATAGACAATAATCACCTCTGTTTTTCCATAACATAACGGATTGGGAACGATTAGAGTTCAGGAATCTGATCCTTTTTATATCACGGCTTAATTAAAGGGCTGTTATATGAAAATGATATTACAGCAAAAAAAGTGAAGGAGAACCATATGTCTATTTTAAATGAAGTTTATGAAAAGGTCAAGCAGAGGGATCCTAACCAGCCGGAATTTCTTCAGGCTGTTCAGGAAGTTCTCGAGTCTCTCGAGCCCACAGTAGCAAAACATCCGGAGTTCGTTAAGGCTAAAATCTATGACAGAATAGTTGAGCCTGACAGGGCGCTTCAGTTCAGGGTTCCATGGGTTGACGACAGGGGAGAAGTTCAGGTTAACAGGGGTTTCAGGGTTCAGTTTAACAACGCTATCGGGCCTTACAAGGGCGGGCTCAGGTTTCATCCTTCTGTAAATCTCGGGGTTATTAAGTTCCTTGGTTTTGAGCAGATCTTCAAGAATTCTCTTACATCACTTCCAATGGGTGGCGGTAAGGGTGGATCGGACTTTGATCCCAAAGGAAAGTCGGACGGCGAGGTTATGAGGTTCTGCCAGGCTTTTATGAGGGAACTTTTCAGGCACATAGGTCAGTTTACCGATGTTCCTGCCGGTGACATTGGAGTGGGCGGACGCGAGATAGGATACATGTACGGGTATTACAAAAAAATTGTAAATGAACATGACGGCGTTCTTACAGGTAAGGCTCTTGAATATGGCGGATCACTTGTCAGGCCCGAAGCAACCGGTTACGGCGCAGTATACTTTGCAGCAGAGATGCTTGCAACACGCAGCCTTGACCACAAGGGTAAAATTGTCGCAGTGAGCGGCGCAGGTAATGTTGCCCAGTACACTGTTGAAAAGGCCACACAGCTTGGCGGTAAAGTAATTTCTCTCTGTGATTCGGACGGAACAATAATAGACGAAAAGGGTATTGATGCTGATAAACTGAAGTTTGTCCTTGATCTGAAGAACGTACGAAGGGGAAGGATCAGGGAATACGCCGACAAATATGGTGCAACGTATGTGCAGGGAAAGAGCGTATGGGATGTTATCAAAGAGCAGGGACTTAAAGTTGACATAGCTTATCCTTCTGCAACACAGAACGAGATAAGCCAGGCACATGCCGAAGCGCTTGTTAAAAATGGATGTGTCTGCGTTTCTGAGGGTGCAAACATGCCGTCAACTCCCGAAGCGGTTGAAGTATTTATTAACAACAAGACTCTGTTCGGTCCCGGCAAAGCTGCAAATGCAGGTGGCGTTGCAACATCGGGTCTTGAGATGTCACAGAACAGCCTGAGGCTTTCATGGACAGCGGAAGAGGTTGATCAGCGCCTTCACGGTATCATGAAGAGCATACACAAATCATGTATCGATGCTTCTGAAGCTTATGGCATGAAGGGAAATTATGTGGCAGGAGCAAACATTGCCGGTTTCCTTAAAGTTGCCAAGGCCATGAACGCTTACGGTATAGTGTAACGTAATAGAATTGTCTCAATCAAAAGATTTGAGTTGTATTTATCTGTATTGGAAATTCCGGCTGTTTTCGTGGCCGGAATTTTATTTTACAGCGTTTTTGAATGATTTTGCCTCTGGAAAAATATTTTAAAAATGAGTCCGGAATTATAAATCAAGTCGAACACTGTTGTTTTTTTGTGCCAAAAAAGACTTATTAATTTTTTGAGTCCTTCCCTTGTAGTTGTTATTAATATACAGGGAAATTAAAAATTTAATAAATTGATTTCCAGGAGAAACATATGAAAAAGGCATTAAAAAATGATAAGACCATTTCAATTAATCCTGCAACAGGTGATGTGATTGGTGAATTCCAGATCGATTCGATTGATGTTCTAACTGCGGCAATGAAAGAGGCAAGAGCAGCCCAGCCTGCATGGGCAGGATTACCCCTGAAGAAGCGTATTAAATATATTAAAAAGATACGTGCTTATATGCTTGAGAACCTTGATGAACTGGCCGGGGCTGTTTCAAGTGATAACGGAAAAACCCGTATTGAAGCGCTGGGAACCGAGATTGTTCCTGCGGCGATGTCATTATCATATTACTGCAAAAAGGCTCCTGCGTTCCTTGAAGACAGGAAGCTTCCGATGGGTAATATAATGTTTATCAATAAGAGAAGTAGAATAGTACGGGTGCCTTTTGGTGTTGTGGGTATCATTTCACCGTGGAATTATCCCTTTGCCATTCCCTTTGCCGAAATAATTATGGCGCTCCTGGCAGGTAACACAGTTCTTTTCAAGGCTGCATCAGAGACACAGGTTGTGGGCCACGCGCTTAACAGGTGCATTAACGCTGCAGGCATGCCTGCCGGAGTTTTTAACTATATAAATATGCCCGGCAGTATAGCGGGAGATGCTTTTCTTGATGCAGGCATAAACAAGCTGTTTTTTACGGGTTCAGTTCCAATCGGCAAGTACCTGATGAAGAAAGCAGCCGAGACCCTGACCCCGGTATCACTGGAGCTTGGCGGCAATGATGCCATGATCGTATGCGAAGATGCCGATCTTAAACGTGCGGCAGCGGGCGCCATCTGGGCAGGGTTCAGCAATTCAGGCCAGTCATGCGGCGGTGTAGAAAGGATATATGTGCAGCGCAAGGTATATAATGAATTCCTGGCCTATCTTAAGCAGGGAATTGAATCAATGAAAATAGGGTGTGATACAGATTTTAATGTGGACATGGGAGCAATGTGCACAAGGCGGCAGATGGATACTGTAAACATGCACATCCAGGATGCGCTTAAAAAGGGAGCTAAAATTTATGCACAGGCAAAGCCTTCAAAGGATGCAAAGGGGCAGTTCCTGCAGTGCACGGTACTGACCGATGTTAACCATGATATGCTGGTTATGAAAGATGAAACCTTTGGCCCGGTTGTAGGTGTCATGTCTTATGATACAATTGATGAAGCAATTAAGCTGGCAAACGATTCAAACCTGGGGCTCACCGGTTCTGTCTGGTCAGGGAGCAGAAGAAAGGCAATGAAAATAGCAAGGCGCATCGAGGCAGGGGCAATTACAATCAACGACCACCTCATGAGTCATGGTCTTGCAGAGACTCCCTGGGGCGGATTTAAAGAATCAGGAATAGGTCGTACGCATGGTGACATAGGGTTTGCCGAAATGACCGAGCCGCAGGTGATTGTTAATGAAATACTTCCATTTGCACGAAGAAATTTCTGGTGGCATCCGTACAATCCGTCTGTATATGAGGGATTAAAGGGCGTTCTCCAGGTTCTGTATGGCAAAGGTCTCTTGTTGCGTATTTCAGGTTTAGTGAAGCTTTTAAAAGTATTCCCCAGGACTTTTACCACGGATATTAAAAAGTAAAGGTGTTGAAAGTTCCGGATATTTTTACAAAACCGGGTAAATAAAAAATTGCAATTCAGCAGTATTTTTTTAAAGATTGTTTATGGAAGTTTCAGTAGTAACTGATCTGCCCGGTTTTACACAAATCTAAAGAATTACAGGGATAAAAAGATGCATCTTATACATTCAAACGAAATTATAAAGCCGACTCTTGGCAGAATGATTGTTGAGGCCCCGTATGTCGCAAAATACAGAAAAGCGGGCCAGTTTATTATTTTTATTATTGATGAATTCGGCGAAAGAGTCCCGCTTACCATTGCGGACTCGGATAATGAAAAGGGGACGATTACCCTTTATT
>JAAYBQ010000137.1 GCA_012730035.1 Spirochaetota bacterium | reverse complement strand
TTTTTGAAGACATGCTCTATGATGAATATGCCATGAAGGTTTCCAGAAATTCCGATTTCGGGATGGCAAAGATGCTTTACAATGAATTAAGCCGCAAAATGTAGTCAGCCTATGTGCATGTCAAAAAGTGCGTTTATGTAGTATGGCGGAGTTGAAGTCAGTATATCCGCAAATTCCCTGTTGTAGATAATACCCGCACCATCAGCAATTTCACGGTATGCAGCTTCGATGTTGCGCCTTTTTCTGTATGACCTTTCGCTTGTCATGGCGTCAAAAGAATCGGATACGGCAATAATCTGCGCAAGTATACTTATGCCTTTTTCAACTTCACCTGCCGGGTATCCTGATCCATCAAGTCGCTCATGGTGCTGCTTTGTAATCTGCGCAATTTCGCTCATAAGGTAAATGTTGCTGAGTATATTGCATGAATGAACAGGGTGGTTTCTGATAATTTCCCACTCGGTATTATCCGGTATGTTCTTTTTGTCCAGGACTTCGTGTGGGATGCTGATTTTTCCTGCGTCATGAAGAAGCCCCGCAATTTCAACTTTTATGATATCGTCCACTGAAAATCCTGCCTTTTGTGCGATGTACCTTGACAGAATTGATACACGGGTTGAATGCCCCTGAGTGTATTCATGCTTGGCGTCGATCACCCTCGCAAAAAGGCGCAGGATGGGGTACATGCCGGTCATACCTATGCCTGACCAGTAATTGTCCGTGGACTGTCTGTAAATCCTGTTTAGGTGTTTCTTTTTTAGCTCGATAAACTTATCCGATGATTTGCCGGGTGTGATCTCGCCGTCAGCTATCATCTGCGAGATTATATCTACAATGACAGGGTTGAATGCGGTACCGCGCTGCTGCTTTATTACCTCTTCAGCTTCTGCTGCGGTTATTTTATCACGATCGAGCCTGGGCGTCTGCAAAGAGTCGAAGCAGTCAACAGCGCTCATAATCTGCACTTCTACCGGTATTTGTACACCGGCAAGTCCATCGGGGTAGCCGGTGCCGTCCCATTTTTCATGGTGCCAGCGTATCCAGAAAGAGAGGTCGCTTAACTCCGGGAGTGCTGCTGCAATTCGGCTGCCTGTTACCGAATGTTTTTTTACATGGGTAAATTCATCGGCAGTAAGCTTTCTTTTCTGTCTCAGAATGTTAATGTCTATGGATATCTTCCCTATGTCATGTATAAGCCCGGCGTAGTATATCTGCTGTATGCGTTCAGGAGGCAGTCCCAGTTTTTCGGCAATTAAGGCGCAGCTTTCACCCACGCGCACTGCGTGCTGGTGAGATGGATGATCGTTAAGATCATATTCGAGCACGAGTCCAAGAGCTTCAAGACACTGGCTCAACAGAAGGTTCCGGTTAAGATCCAAGTTGCGCTCCACTGATATTTAATATTAAAGATACAGTAATAACAGAAAAAAGCAATATTCATCTGGAGTTAAAACACGGGTAAGTTATTTAATTTATCGATTTTATAAATCGATATTTTTTTATTTACTTGACTGGACGGGTATTTGATTTTTCATTATACCGGGAGAGACAAAATGACCATATATCTTGACAATGCTGCAACATCGTGGCCTAAACCCCCGGTAATGATGGAGGGGATGATCGATTTTAATACCAGGATCGGAAGTAATCCCGGCAGGTCCGGACACTCCCTCTCGATAGAGGCGGGCCGCGTTCTTTTTGAGGCAAGGGATATGCTTTCGTGTCTGTTCAATATTCAGGATCCCATGTGCGTGGTTCTTACATCGGGTATTACACATTCGCTGAACATTGTTTTAAGGGGACTGCTGAAACCCGGGGATCATGTTATAACATCCTCCATGGAGCATAATTCTGTAATGAGGCCCCTTCGTGAACTTGAACAGAATGGTCTGAGCCTCTCTGTAATTGACTGCGGTGATTCGGGTATAATCGATCCTGACCGGGTAAGAAATGCAATCCGCTCCAATACTGTTCTCATTATAATTACCCATGCTTCGAATGTAACAGGTTCAATACAACCGGCGGGTGATATAGGCAGGATAGCCGGTGAGCACGGAATACTATTCTGTCTGGATTCGGCCCAGACTGCCGGAGCATTGCCTGTAGATGTGGAATCGATGAATATAGACCTGCTCTGTTTTTCAGGACACAAATCACTGCTTGGGCCAATGGGCACGGGCGGTCTTTATATACGCAAAGGCCTGGAAAGCCGCATAAAGCCTTTGATGCAGGGGGGCACCGGGAGCAGGTCGGAATATGAACTTCAGCCTGAATTTATGCCCGACAGGTACGAGTCAGGGACCCTGAACACACTGGGTATTGCCGGCCTGGTAAAATCAGTTGAATATATTCTGAATGAGGGTGTTGATAAAATCCGGAAAAGGGAACAGGTGCTTGTTGAACGACTTGTATCGGGCCTTAAAGGTATAAGCGGTGTTACAGTGTTCGGACCGCAGCCGATTAACCTGAGAACCGCTGCTGTCCCTTTCAATGTTGCAGGCATTAATCCCTCTGAAGCTGCGCTCTACCTTGATGAAATGTGTGGTATAATGTCAAGGCCCGGACTTCACTGCGCTCCATCTGCGCATAAAACCATCGGATCATTTCCTGGCGGAACTAACAGGTTGAGTCCGGGATACTTTACCACAGAAGATGAAATTGATGCAGCAGTAATGGCTGTTCACAGGCTTGCAGCTTTAAATAAATGATGCCTGGATAAAATCATTGTAACACACTGGACCATAATGTTGATCCTGTTTCTTGTTCCCGGGCAGATATTTCCTTTTTACGGTAAGTTTTTCCACGCTTAGCTTTTACCGCATACGGCATGATACCCGTTTAATTCACCTATTATCTATTGACATTTATTACTCTTTTCGTCCAATGAACATACAGTACCTAAAAGTGCCTCTGGAATTTAAGCTATCCTGGCGGCTGTTTATACCCCTGTTTTTAGGCTTGACAAAACACGGCTGTAAAAAATTAATCTGGTGAAATTGTGCAGGTGTATATTTATTGCTTTGAAAAATCCATTAATATATACTGATTTAATATAATGTTAATGCCTCAACTTTTTTTCCGGATAAAGCGTAACTTGTTTCTGCTGCACGGGCGGCGGGGTATTGTGAATCAATTAGTACACTAAAAAGTAAAGCCAGGTATTATTACCGGGTTGAATCAGCTAATCGAGGGTATATATGTTTAGTGACAGATCGTATTGCGGTGAACTTACTGCTTCTGACAGCGGCCGCGATGTTTCAGTTTCAGGATGGGTCGACAGGAAAAGGGACCTTGGCGGTATTATTTTTCTTGAGATCCGCGATGTTTCAGGCGTCATACAGGCTGTGTTTGATTCTTCTGTGTCAGCTGTAAATGCAGAAACAGCCGATTCCGTGCGCAGCGAATACGTCATTCAGGTAAAAGGCAGGGTCCGCAAAAGATCTGATGACACTATAAATCCGAACATTACGACCGGTGATATTGAAATTGTTGCTGATTCAATAAATATTCTTAACAGGTCAATGGTACCTCCATTTTCGATTGATTCACGTGACAATATTAACGAAGAGGTCAGGCTCAAGTACAGGTTTCTTGATCTACGTCGTGATGACATGAAAGAGGCTATGATAATGCGTCACAAAGCCATGCAGGTGACGCGCAATTTTCTGTCAGCCAGAAGGTTTATCGAGATAGAGACGCCCATACTTAATAAATCCACACCCGAGGGTGCAAGGGATTTTCTTGTTCCAAGCAGGCTTAACAGGGGTGAGTTTTACGCGCTGCCCCAGTCGCCGCAGCTTTTCAAGCAGATACTCATGGTATCGGGTTTTGACAGGTACTTCCAGATAGTAAAATGTTTCAGGGACGAAGACCTGCGCAATGACAGGCAGCCCGAATTTACTCAGATAGATATGGAGCTCTCGTTCATTACACCCGGAATGATCATGGAGACAATAGAGGAACTTATTAAAGTCATCGTGAAAGAGATAACGGGTAAAGAGATCGATTACAGTTTCCCGGTTATTACTTATGACGAGGCTATGAGTAAATATGGTAAGGACGCGCCCGACACAAGGTTCGGACTTGAGATACGCGAGTGTTCTGATATATTCGCAAATTCAACCTTTAATGTTTTTTCATCCGCGCTTTCGACAGGAGGTGTGGTTAGGGGTTTTGCGGTCGAGGACGGGGGGAAGCTTTCACGCAAGATGACCGATGACTATTCCGAGTATGTCAAAAAATTCGGGGCCAAAGGTTTCCCCATGGTCAAGTTTAATGACGGAAAATTTGAAGGCGGTATCTCGAAGTTTATAACGGACGATGAAAAGTCCATGGTGATCGAAAGGTTCGGGCTTAAAAACCCGGCAGTTGTTTTCTTCTCGGTTGACAAAGAGAAGATTGTAAACGCGACCCTTGCGGGAATGAGGCTTAAAGTGGCCGGCGACCTTGACATGATAGATAACGACAAGCTGAACTTTCTGTGGGCTACGGACTTTCCGCTGCTTGAATACCATGAAGAGGATAAACGTTATTACGCGGTGCACCATCCATTTACTGCGCCGCTGCCTGACCAGGCCGGGATGCTTGATAACCTGACACCTGAAAATGCGGTCAAGATGAAAGCCCAGGCTTACGACATCGTGCTTAATGGTGTCGAGATAGGTGGCGGATCTATAAGGATAGCTGACCCGGAATTGCAGTCAAAGATATTTAAAACGATTGGCATGAGCGATGAAGAGGCAAAAATGAAGTTTTCTTTTCTGCTCGATGCGCTTCAGTACGGAGCGCCGCCTCATGGCGGACTTGCACTGGGGCTTGACAGAATAATGATGCTTCTGCTTAAGCGTAATTCCATTCGCGAGGTTATCGCATTTCCCAAGACACAGAAGGGGCAATGCCTTATGAGTGATGCGCCATCTCCGGTAGTCGATGATCAGCTTAGCGAGCTATCGATCAGGGTGGTTAAAAAATAATGCATCAGGAGACTTTCGAAGCTGATGATACATCGCTTTACATGCACATCTGCGGGTATAAAGACAAAAACCTGAAGCAGATAGAAAAACACCTCGATGTGACACTTATCCCCAGGGGCAACACGATAATAATTCAGTCCGAAACCGATACCGGGCCGGCTCTTGAAGTTCTAAGGGCAATGGCTGATTACATAGCCGGCAGGGACAGCCGAACAGAACTTGATGACTTCGAGGTGCGCTACATTATTTCTGCACAGCGTACCGGACGCAAAATAAGTTCCTCCGATATAAGCAGGCTTAAAATATTCATACCTGAAACTGGAAAAACCGTTGTTCCCAGAACGGTAAACCAGGCTGCGTACATGAGCGCCATACACAGTTCACCTGTAACTTTCGGCATCGGGCCTGCGGGAACAGGCAAGACCTACCTTGCGGTAGTACTCGCGATACATTATTTTCTCAAGGGAAAGGTTGAGCGCATAGTGCTCACTCGCCCCGCTGTCGAGGCTGGTGAAAACCTGGGTTTTCTGCCCGGTGACCTTATCCAGAAAATCAATCCTTACCTCAGGCCTCTTTACGATGCGCTTTTTGAACTTCTTTCATTTGACAAGGTTACCTCTCTGATCGAGAAAGGATATATCGAAATAGCACCCCTTGCATACATGAGAGGGCGGACTCTTAACAATGCATACATAATACTTGACGAAGCACAGAACACTACTACTTCGCAGATGAAAATGTTCCTTACCAGGCTTGGCGCAAATTCAAAATTTGTAATTTCAGGCGACATTACCCAGATCGACCTGGCAAAACCTCAGTATTCCGGCCTTATTCAGTGTCAGAAGATACTTAAGGATCTTGAAGGCATAGAATTTGTCAATTTCTCAAGGGAGGATATTTCAAGGCACCCGGTTGTCGAAAAAATTGTTGCTGCTTACGAACACGCGGGTTATATTGAATAGAATATTATGAAATATATTCTGGACATATCAAAAAAAAATTTCGGCAGATTCTACAGGGATAAAAAAATCCGTTTATATTATATATTCATCGGGTTTCTTGTACTTGTCTCTACCTCGATACTGGCATATAAAATAACTGATAAAACCTACATTTATAATATTGGCGATATAGCATCGTCTGATATCCGCATACAGAGAGACATATACTACGTCAAGGAGTCTGAAACCGATGCCGAAAAACAACGCGCAGTGCAGACTGCCAGGCTTGTCTTTGACAGGAATACCGATGTACTCGAAGAGAACCTGAAATACGTTGATACCATATTCAACAATGTAATCGAAACTAAAGAGGCTTATCCCGCACTTAAATCCGATGACATACACCTTCAGCTTGGCGAGATGAAGGCCCGGTTGCCGAAATCCATGCATTTCAGTGATCACATACTTTTAAGTTTTCTTTCATACGATAATCCGCGTGAACTCAAGAAGACTGTACGAAGGATTATCATATACCTTTACGACTACAAGGGTCTGGGGATACTTGATGCTGAATACAGCAATCCGCTTAACATAGAAAATAAAAATATAACCATAAGGAACCAGGGATCCTCAGATGTGAATGACGAGGTCCCTGCTAAACTGGAAAACCTTGTTACTCTGGACAGCGTGAGGGCAAGGTTAAATTCGATATGCTATTCGGTGGCTCCGTACCTGCCTTCGGACACTCTCGGTTCTGTTGTAATTGTTGTCAGGTCGAGCCTGCGGTCCAACCTTTCATTCAATGCAGAAGAGACCAGAAGGAGGATGGATGAAAAGGCCAGGGATATCCCTGTAATGAAGGGCGTCTTCAAGAAGGGGCAGACCATTGTGCGTGAAGGGGATACGGTTACTACTGATGTCCTGCAGAAGATAAATATAATTAATAAATACGCAAGGACCTCTCACGTAAATTATATCTTAGGGCTTATTATGCTGCAGGTTATATTCCTGGTAATACTGAGTTTTCTGGGTTTAAATTACGAATCATTCTATTTTCCCGATAAAAAGGCCATTGTGGTAATCTTTTCATTGGTAATGTTTTTTATGGTCTATTCTTTTTTTGCCGGAGGTATGGGCGTATCAGAAACATCAAGGACTTCATATATCCTGCTGCTGCCCATACCGTTCGTGACCATGATGATGACCATACTCTACAATATATACCTTTCGTTTTATGTCGGACTTTACATCATGTTTTTTTCTCTCATGCTTGTGGGCGTGGAACTTCAGAGTGTTGTATTAGCGTTCAGTTCCTCTGTGATTGGTATTTTTATCAACATGAACGTCGAAAGGCGTTCGGATTTTTTTCGCGGAGGACTTATACTGGGTCTTATTAATGTGCTGATTGTGGTTGCCATATCCTTCATAGAAAGCACACCGTGGAAGATCACACTTACCAACGTTCAGCTGGCCCTTGCCAACGGCGTGCTCAACTCCATTCTTGTTCTTGGAGTTTTCCCGGTTTATGAACATTTTTTTGATATAACAACGCGTTTCAAGCTGATGGAACTGTCTGACCTGAACGCCGATATTTTTAAGAAGATGCTGCTTAATGCTCCGGGAACATATAATCATTCGCTGGTGGTATCAACCCTTGCGGAGGCTGCGTGCAAGGAGATCGATGCCAACTATATGCTCGCAAGGGTCGGGGCTTATTACCACGACATAGGCAAGCTTGCAGATTCGGGCATGTATATCGAGAACGGAATTACGGACCTTCGCGCAAGGAGGCTTTCGCCTGCCGGTTATTCCAAGCTGATTATTTCGCACGTGAGTAAGGGAGTTCAGATAGCCAAGGATCACGGCCTTCCTGAATCAGTAATTGACTTTATCAGGGAGCATCATGGCAAATCAACTATGACTTTTTTTTACCACCAGGCACTTGAGAACGTAAGCAATAACCCTTCCGAGAGCATCCATAAGAGCGACTTCCAGTATCCCGGGCACAAACCGCATTCAATAGAGACTGCTGTGGTGATGCTCGCTGACGCCATTGAAGCCGCGTCAAGGTCGATCAAAGAGCCCACCAGGGACAGGATCGAGGGTATGGTCAGGAAGATTATATATAACAAACTTAACGACGGTGACCTTGACGGTTCCGGCATTTCAATGCTTCAGCTTAAAAAGGTTCAGAATGTTTTTCTCAGGATGCTCTTCGGCATTTACCATTCAAGGATTGAATATCCCGACACACAGCAAATCCGCGATCTTGAAAAAGAGGTGGCTGACGAAAAGAGTGTCAGCTAGTGTCATGGCAGATATCGATATTTTTACCGAGGGCGGGATTAAGCTGCCTTACCTGGATATAACCAGACAGTATATACGCAAAACCTCACTGGCGATTCTTGAACTTACAGATGCCGGCAACGTGCACGTCAACCTGATACTTACAGATAATAAGTTTATACATGAAATAAACAGTAGCTACAGGGATAAGGATTATCCAACGGATGTTATAAGTTTTGCTTACAGGGATGAGCCCTTTCCCGGTACGGGTGAAGTCACTGAAGAGTTCGGCGATATCTATATTTCTCTTGAAAAGGCTCTTGAACAGGCAACGCTTTACGGCGTAAGTTTAAGGGATGAACTGAAGCGGCTGCTTGTACACGGAATACTTCACCTTGCCGGTTACGACCACGAAAGATCCGCAGATGATGAAAAGATCATGGAGGCGGAGGAGGAGAGGGTGCTGGGATCGTTATAATCTCCGCGCTGTGCCTGCGCTATGAATGACTTGTATGATAAATTCAGGAAACATGTACTTGATAACTCACTTATAGTTTCCGGAGACAGGGTTCTGCTTTCAGTATCTGCGGGAAAGGATTCCATGGCCATGCTCCACATGACGCAGAGACTTAAAGAT
>JAAYBQ010000136.1 GCA_012730035.1 Spirochaetota bacterium | reverse complement strand
TCCGTCATCGCCAACGTCAGTTGCCACTGCGGGGCATACTGATACGCAGGGGGGATTAAGGTGTTCCGGATGTTTCGGGTCTATTCCACCGCACTGCTGGCACATCTTGGGAAGAAAGGCTGTTTTGACGTCGGGGAATTTTGCGTCCCTGTCATTAGTCACTTTCATAAGATCAAGGAAGGCCACCCTTTTGGGATAGTCTGAATCGTCCTCGAACATGGGCATATTGTTTTCCTGGTTGCATGCCAGTGAACACTCGCCGCAGCCGGTACATTTATCCAGATCTATTGCCATCCCCCAAAGTCTTTTCATTTTTGGTACTCTAACTTCGTGAACTGTCATATTCTACCTCTTAGCTGATTTTAACTCTAGTTGACCAGAAGTCAGCTGTTCCCGTGACAGGATCAACGTCCGCGGTCATTATCTTCTTGGGGTTGACGCCTTTATCGTTTCCATATACGGTGTACGATTCATGCCCGAAACCCAGCGGGATGGCTACTGTGTCGGGAGCGACAACGTCTGAAAGATGTACTTTAACTTTTCCGAGTTTTCCCCTTGCTGACTGTATGGCGATAGTTTCACCCTCGGAAACACCCTCTTTTTTTGCGGTCTCCCTGTTCATCTGAACCCAGAGTTTGCCGTCAAAGAATGTATGCCAGTCTATGTTTTTAAGAACATAGGGGAATGCCATTCCGTCGCCGTCACCAACCATTGCCACTTCAAGCGGTATCATGGTCAGAGGGAATTCGGAATTTTTGGAGACTTTTTTCTCAAGGCCCTCTATCTCTGATTTTGTTTTGTCAAAATTAAACGAGAAGCCTGCGCCTGCGGCTGTTTCCCTGCCTGCGCCCCTGTAAGCGTCAACTGCTGAATCGAACGGAAGCGCCCTGGCTGTTTTATCAACCATTTTTGATAGTTTTATTATTATGTCCTTCGCGTCTATCGCCTCTTTCCATGCTCCGTTAACCGGTTTGTTGCCGGGTGTTTCGGTTTCAAGGAAAGTAAGTGCGGGAAGGATATAGTCGGCGTATTCAGAGGAATCATTTTTTATTGTGTTTATTGATACAACGAATGATTTCTCCATTTTCTTTTTCAGGTCATTGCCGAGCACGCTTTTGTAAACGGGGTTGGAATCGTTCAGGATGAGCATCTTGAAGTTCCCGTTTTTAACAAGTCCGTCTATTCCTGAAAAATCTGATTTATATGATACAGCGCTGTTTTTTACTACTGATACGGCATTTGTTTTAACAAGTGTGTTCAGGCAGTGAACAGCTATGATCTCGGCTGATGATGCGATTGCACCTGCTCCGCCTTTACCTGCAACAGCAACGGGCCTTCTGGCTTTACTGAAGTCTTCTGCGATCTTTATTATCCGCTCTTCTTTTATGCCTGTGAGAGCCGCGACTTTCTGGAGCGGGTACTTGTTAATTATCATCTGCGACCATTTTGTGAAATCGGCGCCTGATGAACTCCTCTTTTTCGCAGTGATCAGGTGGTACGCTATACCATAAGCCAGGATAGCTTCTGTTCCCGGTTTTACAGGTACCCATTCGTCTGCGAGTGATGCTGTCCTTGTACATACAGTGTCTGCCTGTACAAGTTTTGTTCCTTTTGTTTTCCAGCCCAGGAAAAATTTATTCATCTGTACTGAATCGCCCCATCCCTCAAGAAGCCTTGAGCCGAAGCTGAGGATGTAGTCTGTTCCTGCGAAATCATATTTCAGGTATCCGCCAAGAACTGCTGATTCAACTGATTTAAGCGATGATTCGTAATAAACGTTATTGCTTCCCGCTGACCTTACGAATTTTTCCATCATCTGGCCGCTGAGCGTTTCGTTTTTATTTATGGCAGCTATTGAGTTCGCCTCGCCGCCGGCTACCAGAGCGTTCATGCGTGTGGCTATGTCTTTAAATGCCTCGTCCCATGATACGGCTTTGTATTTGCCCGAACCCTTTTTGCCTGTGAGCTTAAGGGGGGTGGCGATTCTTTCCGGGTGATATACGAGCTGAAGTGCATTCATGCATGAAGGGCATACGCCTTCTGCTGATTCGATCTTGATTGACCTTGCGCCTATTTTTCTTACAGAGACCTTGCATCCGCTTGTACATGTGTCGCTTACTGTCTGCAGATAGCTTTCGATCCCGTTAACCGGTACATACTGGTCCTGTGTCCATTCGGCAAGCGCCTGGAATGCCATAAAAGGAGCACCGGACAATACATAACCGGCAACACCGCCTGCAGCAGCACCGGCGCCGATCTTTAAAAAGTCCTTTCTGTCTATTTTTTTCATAAGATTAACTAACTCCTCTCAGTGTTTCTTTTAATCGTGGCAAACGGCACATGTATTGCTTAAACGCAATGCTGTATGGCAGTCCATACATTGTCCCATCAACATTTTACCCTTGATCATGCCGGTATTTGTTGAATTGCCTTTGTCACCGTGACATGAAGCGCACCTGGCCTTTAGCCTGCCGTCTTCATATTTAGCGGTCATAACAACCTTGTGACTGAAATAAACCAGGTCAGGCTGTTTTGCCCATGAAGTCCAGGGTTTGTAGCTGTCATCGAGCCCGTCAAACATGGACTTTTTTCTGGGAGTTGTGTGATCATCAGAGGAGACAACAGCGTCCCGTGCATGGCACTGGGTACATTCGCCTACAGTCGGAAGTCCCTTAAACCTTCCATTCTCCTCGTAGCCGTGGCATGTTTCACAATCCGTCACTCCCCATTTTTCAATGTGGCTTTTATGGCTGAACGGTATTGTTTTAGCGGCATCGGCCTGCATAAAGTCCTGGCAGCCTTTCTGGGATATACCCAGGAAGAACCAGGTACACAGTATAAAAGGGGTAAAAAAAAGCAGCAGTGAACGTCTCACAAAAATTCTCCTTTTGTTTTTATTTTTGAAAGAGTTGTAATTCTTTACACCTGAAAAAGTGATAAAAAAATTTACTGAACCGGTGGTGTAGATGTACAACAATTAGCGTGGAATGTGCATAAAATCATTTTTTAAAACTCTGTTTTAAGAATGTTTTTGCGATTCCCTTGTGCATTCACACCGTTTTTGTATTAATCCAACTCCGATTACTAAAAACATTTTACCTAAATGTCAACAAAAATAAATATATTTTTGTAACCTTTAGGGGCAGTATCCGGCTTCATTTAAAGATCTGTTTGTGTATTTTAAATATTGACTAAATGATGCCGCTGTACAAAAAGGGCAGCATTATTAATCTGGCGGGCGGAAACTGCGATTTACGTTATGTGTTAAAAAAAACAGGGAAATATCTCAAGGTTAATTGCTGAACCATTCCTACCGCCGCATCCGGCGGCGGTGAAAATTAAAACAAACCATATTGCACCAGCAAGTATTTTCAGGAATAATTACCGGCTTGTTTTATCCTTTTTATTGCGCCGGTTTCTGTATAAAAACAGATCATTGTGTGTATTCCAGGTGATAAGTTTTTCCGAATTCATCCCGAATCTATCACGAGGGAATCTTTGTGACAGGGTTTAGCCGCAGGGATTAGCGTCCTGGATTATAAGTTCAAGCACCCTGCGCCAAACATGTTTCCATGTACCGGTAAAGTAGTGGTCCTTTGCCTGGTTAATCGTCTGTACCGGAATGCAGAATTTATGCGCCAGTGAGTTTGTCAGGTCCATGGGGTACCAGTGGTCCTCTACCGGCAGAATGATTGAGGTTTTTTCCGCGAGGAGTTCAAGGTCGCGGAATGTGTTGTACCCTTCAATGAAGAGTTTCTGCATCAGTGTGCCGATGAGTATTTTGCCGCTGGTTTTGTCGAATTTTTCCCTGTAGCCGTTCCCCTCCCACTCATCGCGGTTCATCCATCTGCTATCCCGTAGTATTCCCAGCATGTAATCCTTTTCCGATGAGAAGGCGGATATGAGAAGATTGGCCTCGTCCTCTCTGCCGGTATCGTAAAGGTGCCTGTATGAACCTGCGCTGTCCAGCACGGGAGAAACGAGGATGTACTTTTGCGCGGGCCCGCAGGTTGAACCATGCCGGAGCACGCAGCTCGCGCCCGCGCTGTGCCCAAGCATAAAGAGCGTTGTGTCATTCAGTTTAAGCGGCTCAAGGTACCGGTGCAGGTCTATTATGCACTGCTCCATATCGAACTGTCCGCCGGATGCGCCGTGTCCGCGCGGGTTGTACTGCACGGTTGAGATCCCCTCTCTGTTAAAATCCTTAACCGGGAGCCTGTACATGGCGGTGCTCCCGGTCATGCAGGGCCACACAACGAGTACTCCCCTGTGATGAGGCACAAGGTCCGATTTTATGTCTATAAATGTGCCGTCTGATGCGGTAAACATGGTTGCTCCGTGTCGTGGATGGATTATAGTACAATCCCGCATCGGGTGATGTCAAGGTTAAAATTACGCGTACCGCCGTTCAATACTCTGCTTTATTATATATAATCATTGACATTTAATAAAATAATTATATGTTATTTCATATTATTACAACATAAAGAGAACAGGTTGATTTTTGAATTTACAAAACATGCTTCTGAGGTAATAAGCGAAAGGGGAATTCCTGTTGAGTTCGTTGAACGGGTCATATCCGGACCGGAATTAACACTACAGGATGCGGGTGATCCGGACCTGATTCATTATTTATCAAAGATCGGGGAACATGATGGCAGGGTGCTCAGGGTTATTGTAAATATTAAAAGCAGCCCGGTGCGTATTGTTACAGCATATTTTGACAGATCAATGAGAGGCAGATTATGAAGATTAAAGTTGATGAAAAGGCAGACGCTTTATATATAAGAATTGATGATTCGAAGATTATTGAATCTGAAGAGGTCACTCCGGGAGTTATTATTGATTTTAATGACAACAACCAGGTTGTCGGTGTTGAGATTCTTAATCTTTCAAAAAGATCCTCTTCAGTCAATTTCCATTCAATACAGTATGAGATTGCTTGAGATTTTTTAAATCTATCCTTCTTACATCTTCAGTGGCTAGAGTGTCAGATGAAATCTTAACTTCAACACAATATTAAAAAATGCCATTTACACAAAAAAACTGA
>JAAYBQ010000135.1 GCA_012730035.1 Spirochaetota bacterium | reverse complement strand
TTTACCTTTAAGCATGAGTTGTTTCTTTCACTCCCGCTTATAGTTCTTTTTCAGGTTGGATTTTTCTATACATCAATGCTTAGCATAATGCAGACACCCCTTGCTGTTTTCAGCAGGCATAAATAGTTTATCAAGGGATCACGGCAATAAAAAAGAACCGGTAACGGTTCTTTTTTATTGCCGGAGGCAGTACCGACTGATGATTTTTTGAGTGCAGGATTACTTTGCATTTTCCTTAATTTTATTCTCCATATCAGCTATTGTATAAGGTTTCTGCAAGAAGCTCCGCGCACCTAGGGAAAGAAGCTGCTGTATTTTTGGATCATAGCTGTTTCCGGAGCTTATAAGTACGCGGACATCGGGATCAGATTTGAGCATATCTTCAAAAATGGTGACTACAGAACGTCCGGGCATGGTTAGGTCAAGAATGATCAGGTCTATCTCTTTAAATTGTTCATTAAAAAGTGTAAGTCCGCTTTCACCTGATTCTGCACTAAGCGCAGTATATCCCAGTTCATGAAGAATTTCCTCAGAGGTCATCCTTATAATATCGTCGTCATCAATAATAAGTACCCTTTTGCCCATCATGTTCCCCCGAAGATGTGGTAATTCAATAATAGTATAATATATGGATAAAATTATTTTTTCAATCCAAATTGATTTTTTTTATAGTTATCAGTCTTAATGCGGTTTTAGTGAGATTGAATCAGCATTCAAAGCTTCCGTTGGGATAACTGACAGTCTATTGCAAAAGTCCATCCATCACCTTTTTCAGTAGAGGGTGCGGCAGGCGTTGCAAAGCATCGCCATTTTCGAGACATATCACTTATAAATGACTCGAAAATAGTGATGCCCCTGCATAGCATGAGCGGGTTCCTGTTTCACGGAAAATTGATTAATTCTTCATGAATATAGTTATTTATGGAATACTGATGTGTACAATCGTCAGGCAGTTTCATCTGGTTTCAGCTTTGTGTGCAGTTAATTCTACAAAAAGATTTAATGAATTATCAGAAGAACTATTGGTAAATTTTACTCGACAAATAAATTGAATTAAAAAATAATTAAAGAAACTGAAATACAGAAAAGGATCAATATTAATTTTTAGGGGTTATCAGATGGCTGTTAAACGACTTGTTCATTATGATCTGGTTAGAATTATTGCAATTTTCGCTGTTGTTGTTGTGCATACGTCGGGATCGTTTTACCGCGCGCTTGCACCTGTAACAAGTGTCGACTGGCAGGTCTCAAATATTTATTCCACTATGGGTAAATTCTCTATCTGTATTTTTGTAATGGTAAGCGGGATGTTTTTTTTAAATCCTAAGAAAAGCATCACAATCGGGACGCTGTTTAAAAAAAATATCCTGCGAATTGCGGCTGCTTTTCTTTTCTGGTCAATAGCCTATGCGCTTTTTGGGCTACATGTAAAGATCAAGATGAACGGATATCAGCCTGAATTTATTAATGCTTTTATTATTGATATCGTTAATGGAAATTATCATCTTTGGTTCTGTTACATGATAATCGGTATATATATGATTGTTCCATTTTTAAAATTAATTACGGCAGATGAACACCTGTTGAAGTATTTTTTAATTCTCAGTATTATCATGGCGAGCATAGTGCCTGTTTTACAGTTGCTGCCTGATGTTGTATCCGTACCGGTAAGCATTGTTGTAAGTCAGCTGAAATTGACGTTTGTTACGGGGTGTGTAGGAATTTTCATGCTGGGTTATTACCTGAGTTATTGCAATGTTACAAAAAGGGCGGAAATATTGATCTACATTACAGGTACATTGAGTCTTCTGGTTACAATTGCGTTGAACGGTTATATGTCTGTCAGAAACAATCAGAATTATGAACCTCTATATGATTTAACAAACATCAATATTTTGTTAACCGCAGTGGCTGTATTTATTTTCTTCAGGCTTCATGTTTCGAATATGGATTTTTCTGAAAGGTTCCAAAAAATTGTTTTAATATTATCGGAATGTTCGTTTGGAATATATTTTATTCACGTTTTCCTGATTATTATGTTTCAGCAATACAGATTAGACCAGTATCTTTATAATGCTGCTATAGCTGTTCCGGTGCTTTCTGCAGGTGTCTTCGCAATAAGCGGTATTCTTATATATGTCTTCAGGAAGATCCCTTTTGCCAGGGATTATTTATCGTGAAAGAAGTTATTCCGGTTTTATTATGAATTTTTTTGTCTGCATTCTTACAGCTTAAAACTGGAAGAATGCAGACTGTAATCTGATACTACCGGGTACAAGCCGGAAAATGTTTGTAGTGCAGGAACTGAACAGGCAATTATTTTAAAAAGACTGTAAGTGGAGATTACATCTGCAACTACTCGGGTGAGCATGTCCCTGTTTTAGTTGAAATTCATAGCGGTTACCCAAGATTAGTACTTGGATAAATAACAATCAAAGGAGTAACCACTATGAACTCAAAAAAAGTAAAAAAGACAAATGTT
>JAAYBQ010000134.1 GCA_012730035.1 Spirochaetota bacterium | reverse complement strand
TAAAGCATCTGCACTGGGATTTAATCCAGTCGATGTTATGCTCGAGTTCAGTCTTGGCGGTAAAAATTTTGTTATTTTTCACGGTAACGATGTGCCCATGTACAGAAGCGCTCTCGCATCAGGGAAATATGATTATATTATAAAGGGCCATACACATTATTTTGAAAACTATGTGTCTAACGGCTGCAGGATAATCAATCCGGGCGCTGTTTATGGCCACGATGAGTCTTCTGTGGTCATTCTGGATATTGAAGCAGACAGGGTGGAAAAAATCAGCCTGGATGAAATCTGATTTATGGCAGCTGTCCCGGGTTTTATTTAATCTTTTCAATAATTCTTTCAAAATCATCAAGCGAATAATAGCTTATCTCGATGCGTCCCTTGCTGCCGGCATGTTTTATCTCTACCTTGGTGCCCAGCCGGGCAACAAGTTCGTCTTCCATCTTTTTGATCTGGGCTGTCTTTAAAACTGATTTTTTCTGCGATGATAAGGATTCTTTTTTGTCTTTGACGTTGTTAACGATGTTTTCAAGAGCGCGCACCGAGAGCTCTTTTTCAATGGCCTCTTTAAAAAGAAAAAACTGTTTTTCCGGCTCATCCACAGAGAGTATTACCTTGGCATGGCCGGAACTTATTTTTTTGTCAATAATGGCTTCCTGTATCTCTTCAGGAAGGTTGAGCAGCCTGAGTGAGTTTGTAATAGTTGTTCTCTCCTTGCCGACTTTTCTGGCAAGATCCTGCTGTTTAAGTTTGAACCTGTTAATCAGCACCTTGTAGGCCTTTGCCTCTTCAATCGGGTTAAGGCTTTCGCGCTGGATGTTTTCTATGAGAGCCATTGTAAGATTCTGTTCATCATCTGCTTCAATAATGATGGCCTTGATGGTCTTCATTTCGTTAAGTTTGCAAGCCCTGTACCTGCGTTCACCCGCGACTATAATATAGAGTCCATCGCGTTCGCGGACAATGATCGGCTGTATTAGTCCCACAGATTTGACCGATTCGGCCAGTCCATGTATCTCGGTCTCGTCAAAGTATGTCTTGGGCTGGTCCGGGTTGGGGATTATGCGGTCAAGAGCGAGTTCTATAACATTGTTTTTACTTACACCGATAACAGCTTTTTCCATCTCATCCGCTGGTGTGGGTGATGTGGATATAATCGCGCCAAGTCCCTTGCCTAAAGCCTTCTTAGTCATTTTTCATAACCTCTTCTGAGAGTTTTTCATATGCCATGCTGCCGGGACAGGTCTTGTCGTAAATTCCTATCGGCTTGCCGAATGAAGGTGCTTCTGAAAGTTTTACGTTTCTCGGGATGATTGATTCAAAAACTTTATCTTTAAAATATTCCCGAACGTCATTAACAACCTGATTTGCCAGGTTGGTCCTGGGATCATACATGGTGAGCACAACACCTTCGATCTTCAGTGACCGGTTAAGCTTTTCCTGTACCATTACAATAATTCTGAGAAGCTGATTAAGACCTTCAAGTGCGTAATACTCGCACTGCAGAGGTATCAGCACAGAATCAGCGGCGACAAGGCTGTTAAGTGTAAGTATGCCCAGTGATGGAGGGCAGTCAATAAATATATAATCATAATGTGCTTTCAAGGGTTCAAGTTTCTTTTTCAGGATGAACTCTTTCCCTTCTGTATCGAGAAGATCAACCTGAGCACCTGAAAGGTGAATGTTAGACGGTATTATTGAGAGGCGCTCTATTTCGGTCTTAAATATGGCTTCTTCGAGTGGAATCTGGTCAATCAGAACTTCATAAAGGGTAGTTTCCATTTCTTCAGCATTTATACCGATTCCAAAACCTGCATTGCCCTGCGGATCGATGTCGATAATAAGCACTCGCTTGCCCTTCTCAGCGAGGAAGGCCGCAATATTTACGGTTGTTGTGGTTTTGCCCACACCACCCTTCTGGTTTGAAACGGAGATAATTCTACCCATCGAAAACTCCCCCTGATTTTACGGATTGTAGCTGAAGATATGCAGAAATTAAATGTAAAATGAAAAGCTAATCTGTAAATAAAAAAAATTTAAAAAGGTAAAATATCCCCTACAGAAAGCGGGATGCTGCGACCTTAATAAAAGCAGCTGCAAAAATGAATCCAAGTGTGTAAAGGAACACTTTTGCAGCAGTTTTAACGGGTTTAGGAACAAGAGTGCCGCTGGCCGAAACAATTGAGTGCATTCCGTACCGGCCATGACTGCCGGGATATATGGTGATGTAGCAGTAGTCGGTTGTAGCGGATGAGATTGTCCATGTCTGGGACAATTCATATTTTTCAACAGAAGCAACAAGAGAAAGGCTGCTGTCATACACTTCAAAAGCAAATGGTGAGGATTCTGACTGCAGGTAGAAGGTGTTTATGCCTTTGCTCAGGTCAAAGTAATATGTCCTGGACGCTTCACCTGCATGGAACGCGTCGGTAATCCTTCCCGTTACATCCTGGAAGAATTCATCTGCGTGCGAGGCGGTTCTTTTCATAAGGGAGTATCCGGCAATCCTGTAAATGTTGAAGCGCCTGAATTCGCTGTAAACAGTGCTGTAATAGCTTGTATAAATGATTTCACCGGCGCCATCCTTTATCAGTACGCTTACAGGTCCTGACTTCTCCCCTTTAGGAGTGTCAAAAGTGGACTCCGAAAGAATAAGAGCGTTATCTACATCCTTGATAGCTATCCATCCCGGGTAGTCCATGTACAGGGCATACTTTCGTTTAAGACTGAACCTTGCAAGGTCGTCATACAGTGTTGCCTCGAGTCTGCCGGGAAGACCCATGTAAGGGAAGTTGTCAAAAAAATCGAAATAGTCATACGCCGTTGAGAGTTCCCTGAAGGCATAACCTGAAAAGTATGCGGATCCACCACGTCTGATAAAATTACGCAGATATGTTTTGAATTTTTTTTGATCGAGTTCAAAAAAATTTTTTCCCAGTTTAACAGATGTTATTTCCTTGCCCTGCCAGTTTACGTCAAGATTGTTCTCGTAATCTGATGCAAGTCCTGATGGAAAGAAGAGAGACCTGTACTTGCGGAAAGTTTCTTCGTTTCCCAGATCACTGTAATCTATCAGGTCATAGGGAATTCTGTAAGTGGAGAGTATAAGTTCTATGTTGTCATACCTGCTTTTTACAATTGCCACGCGGTTGTCTGCAAGTGCGGGTAGTGCGCTTAAAATCAGCATTATGGTTATGAGTTTATTTAACAGGTTCATTCCGGGATTCCATCTGGGATACTGTGTGTTATGCTCCGGTTGTAATTCAGTCAATAAAAAAATTCATGAAATGCTTGACATTTGTTATACGCATGAACAATGGCTCACATGTTCATGTTTTTGGAGGTTTGTTTGAAAAACCGTAAGATAAAGGGTAATGAGAGGAGATTTGACAAGCTTGCTGATTTTTTCAAAATATTTGGAGAACCGGCCCGTTTAAAAATCCTCTCTGAGTTAATGGATGGGGAGCTCTGTGTGACCGACCTGGCCGGTGCCATGGAAATGACCCAGTCAGCAGTCTCCCACCAGTTGCGTGTGCTTAAACAGGCACGCGTAGTAAAAACAAGACGCGAAGGCAAGAATATCCTTTACTCACTCGATGATGATCACATAGAGACAATTCTGAGTTTCGGAATAGAGCACATACTGGAAAACAGGGAGCAGTTATGAGCGTAAAAAAATGCAATCACGATCATGAACACCACGTTCATGATAACCACCATGATCACGGGCACGGACATACTCATCATGTAGAGGGGAGCTTCAGGCTGCTGCTTGTTATACTGCTTAATATAGTAATTACAGCTGTAGAGTATATTGGAGGGGTGTTGTCGGGAAGCCTTGCGCTTATTTCTGATGCAGGTCATAATTTTTCTGACGTTCTGTCACTGGTTCTCGGTTATGCGGGTGAAAAGGTTTCGGCCGGCAGAGGTGGAGCCAGGTACACGTTCGGTCTTAAGAGATTTGAAGTTCTTACTGCTCTGATAAATTCACTTACGCTGATTCTGATCGGAATTTTTATTTTTAATGAATCAGTTGAGAGATTCCTCGACCCGCAGGCTGTTGACCTTAAGGTTATGCTTCCGGTTGCATTTATTGGGCTTGCGGGAAACGTAATTTCAATTTATGTGCTGAACTCCGGAAGTAAATCCAGCCTGAATATACGTGCTGCATCGCTGCACCTTTTATTCGATGCACTTTCTTCTGTAGCTGTAATAGTTGCGGCGGTAATTATATGGTTCACGTCCAATTACTGGGTGGATGTAGTTATCAGCTGCTTTATAGGTGTTATGATTATCTGGAGCGCTTTTGGTATTCTCCGGGAATCTCTGAGAATATTTCTGCAGGGTGTTCCGGAACATATCAAAACAGATGAGGTATATGACGCGATTCTTTCTGTTGAGGGAGTTGAAAGCCTTCACGGCCTGCACATCTGGTCCATAAATTCGCAGGAGGTATTTCTTTCATGTCATATATGCCTCGAAGAAGGATCGGTTTTATCGGACTCTGTGATCAGGGAGATTAACAGTCTGCTGGATACCAGGTTCGGGATAAATCATTCAGCGGTGCAGGTGGAGTTCGGAGCATTCTGCGGCGGCCACACTGAGAATTGCTGCAGATAAAAAAAGCCCGGCGTGAAGGCCGGACTTTTTTTAAGATTACTCAGCTTTTTTTTCTTCACACTGGCAGGCGCCGCCGCATGTACAGATTCCCAGCGGTTTGTACGCTGGACAGTAACCAATCCATGCTGTGCCAATCATTAATCCGGCAAGAATAAGAAGAACTATTGTTCCAAAAATACCCGGCTCAAGAATGATGATGTTACATAAAAATGCAATCCCGATCATAGACCTTATAAACTTGTCTGCGCTCCCCATATTTTGTTTCATTGCATACTCCTTTAGAATACATAAATTCTTTTAAACCGCCCGTGTGCGGTTTATTTGTAAATGTATTTATATATAATCAGGTCTGACTATTCAAGAAAATTTTTTATTGACACCATTTTTTGTTAGCACTCAATAACAGGCAGTTTTAACGGTTTGTCCAGCAAAACGCTTTACAGCATTATGATATTTACTCATTATCCGGGAAACCGGTCCAGAGTTTCAGTTTACGGGGGATTTTATGGCCAGAGTACTTTCGGGCATACAGCCGTCAGGCGCGCTTCACATAGGCAATTATTTTGCCATGATGAAGAGAATGATCGAGATGCAGCATAAGAGTGAACTTTTCTGTTTTATCGTAAATTACCATGCTATGACAAGCCTGCAGGACGGGGCTGAGCTTAAGCGCAATACATTGAACGCGGCAATGGACTTTCTGGCGCTTGGTCTTGATCCTGAGAAATGCTATTTCTGGATACAGTCAGACGTCCCCGAAGTAACAGAGCTTACGTGGATACTCTCGTGCCACACATCTCTTGGATTGCTGGAACGAAGCCACAGCTACAAAGACAAGATCGCCAGGGGACTTGTTCCCAACACCGGACTCTACACATACCCGGTACTCATGGCTGCGGACATTCTGCTGTATGACGCGAATATTGTTCCAGTTGGTAAAGATCAGAAACAGCACATAGAGATCACGCGCGACATAGCCCAATCGTTCAACCACAAGTACGGTGAGATTTTTGTTATCCCCGAAGAGGAGATACAGGAGGAGATTGCCGTTATACCGGGTGTTGATGGTGAGAAGATGTCAAAGAGTTACGGGAATGCCATCGAGATCTTTGAAGATGAAAAGTCGCTGAAGAAAAAAGTCATGGGGATTGTGACAGATTCTACACCGGTCGAGGAACCAAAGGATCCGTCTAAATGCAATGTGTTTGCCCTGTATAAATTATTCGCCAGCGACACTCAGCTGGCAGACATGAAGGAGCGCTACCTGAAAGGAGGCACCGGTTACGGCCAGGCAAAGAAGGAACTCCTTGAACTGATGACCGAGTACTTCAGGCCCTACAGGGAGAAGAGAAAAATTTTTGAGAATGATCCGGCAGAGGTCTACAGGATCATGAAGAACGGTGCTGACAAGACCCGGGAAGTTGCTGTGGTGACGTTAAAGAAAGTCAAAGACGCTGTGGGGATCAATTACTAAGCGCTACTCCATCTTTTCGAGTTTTTCAATAAACTCTATCATGTGTCGAGGCATGGGCACGGTGAATGAGAGGCGTTCGCCGGTTACGGGATGGTCAAACATAAGAGAGGTCGATGCCAGCAGAAGGTATGGCACTTTATGTTTTTCCCACTTTTTGGAATATATCTGGTCGCCGATTACGGGGGTACCTGTAGCCGACATGTGTGCGCGTATCTGGTGCGTGCGCCCGGTATGCAGTTTTATGTCAAGGAGCGTGTATGTTCCCTGAAGCGGGTGCCAGATCTTCGCTATCCAGTACTCGGTGAGTGCTTCCCTGCCTGTTTCGTCCACGGCCATTTTGTGCCTGTACTTACGGTGCCTGGCAAGGGGAAGGTCAATCCTGCCGTGATCATTTTTCGGTTTTCCCGTAACTATTGCCTGGTAGCGTTTGTCGATCAGCCTGCCTGCAAATGCCGAAACAAGCCCGTGATAGGCCTGATTGCTTTTTGCTGCAACCATCAGTCCCGAGGTGTCGCGGTCGAGCCTGTGCACGATTCCGGGGCGCTCGGGCTCGCCGTCTGTAGAGAGCTGCTTTACTTGATAGAGGAGCGCATTAACCAGGGTGCCGCTGTTGTTGCCGTGCCCGGGGTGCACAACCAGTCCCGGCTGCTTGTTTATTACAACTATATGTTCATCCTGGTAGACAATATCAAGGGGAATGTTTTCCGGGGAAGGTTCGATTTGACCTTCGGGAAGTTGCGGGAAGGTGATCAATATTTCGTCATCGGTCTTAACCTTGTAGTTTGCGCGTACAGCCTCGCCGTTCACTGTTATAAGGTTTTCCCTGATGTATCTCTGTATAAGTGAACGTGACAGGTCCTCTTCAAGATTGGCGGCAAGAAAGCGGTCGATCCGCTCAAGATGATATTCGCCGGGAACAGTTACAATTATTTTATCTTCCAAAACATTTCCTCTTGCGGCCAGTATATTACAGCGGTATTGGTTGACAATAATTTTATTTGCATTAAGATTGAGTAATTCCGGTCGGCCGGCTTATACAGGGAAGGTTTCCGGGCAAATAAGAGACTCTTACTCACAGGACTGTTTTATGAACTACATTGAAATCTGGCGCAACAGGGCACATTCTGCGCTTCCATATATTTCGACACTTTTCTATGTTGAGATT